>JBGQHD010000007.1:0-20647 GCA_041497795.1 Planctomycetia bacterium | reverse complement strand
CGTCATTGTGCTGGCGTGGGAGGGGCTGCCCAATCAAGAGATCGCTGCGCGGCTGCCGTTGGGTCGGATGGCGGTGGGCACTTGGCGGCGGCGGTGGCGCGACGCGTGGGACGAACTGACGCTGCTGGAATGCACCGAACCGGCGCGGCTGCGGGAAGCCATTCGCGAGACGCTCAAAGACGCTCCGCGTGCTGGCAGTCCCGGGAAGTTCACCGCCGAGCAGGTGACTCAGATCTTGGCGGTGGCCTGCGAACCGCCGGAGAAATCCGGCCGGCCAATCACGCACTGGACCAACGTCGAATTGCGTGACGAAGTGGTGAAGCGGAAGATCGTGCCGAGCATCTCGGTCTCGCAAGTGGGGCATTATCTGCGGACGGCCGCGCTGCAACCGCATCGTCGTAAGATGTGGATCAACACCACGGAGAAAGATCCGGAGACCTTCGACCGGCAGGTCGCGGAGGTCTGTCAAACGTATCAACAGGCGGCTCGGCGTCACGAATCGGATGGCACACGCACGGTCTGCGTCGACGAGATGACGGGCCTTCAAGCGCTCGAACGTGCGGCTCCTGACAAACCGCTGCGCGCGGGTGAGGTCGCCAAACAGGAATTCGAATACGCTCGACACGGCACCACCACCTTGATCGGGAACTGGGATGTCGTGCAAGGCCTGATGTTCACGGAAACCATCGGTCCGACGCGCACGGAACCAGACTTCGTGGCGCACATCGAACGAACCGTGGCCACGGACCCCGAGGCGCCGTGGGTGTTCGTGGTGGATTGCCTCAATGTGCATTGGTCGGCCACGCTGGTCGAGTGGATTGCCAAACGCTGCGAGCCGAATCGGCCGCTGGGAAAAAAAAGGGAAATCGGGCGTGCTGCGCTCCCAAGCGACTCGCCGCGAATTCCTGTCTAATTCCAACCATCGCCTCCGCTTCGTGTTTCTCCCCAAACACAGCTCGTGGCTCAACCAGATCGAAGTGATCTTCGGCATCGTGATGCGGAAGGTGATGCGTCGCGGCCACTTCACCTCAGTGGCGGACCTGGAAGACAAACTGCGAAGGTTCCTGAAATACTTCAACGACACTCTGGCCCATCCCTTCCACTGGACCTACACCGGCAAACCAACCACTCCTCAACGCCGCCAACGCTTCTGCCCACCACACCGACGGCAACTTTGGCCCTCCAAAATCACATTGGTGAACCTTAGTCTCTGATGCCTCCTCAATTCCCAACTGCGGCACTAGGTAGCCGGCCGGTAGCAGTCAGTCAGCAGGCCGGCGGGGCAAGCCCGGCGGTGAAAGCCGGCACGAAACGTGCGTCATTGCATGCCAGCATTCAAGCGGACCGCCCAGCGGGGCGAACCCACGATCGTTGCATTGCATGATCATCTTCCTCAATGAAGAGCGAGCCTTTTGTTCTTGGATCACGCGGCACCGCTCCGGGTTTGTGCTCGACGGATTCCGCAAGCCAACCAGAAAACAGCCCAGCCTTCATCGCGCCACGTGCCCAGAAATCAAGGGCGCGAAAACCAAGCGACCCCATTGGACCACCGGCCGGCACCTCAAGGCCTGCTCTCTCGATCGGCAAGAGCTCACGGAATGGGCCAATCGCGAATGCGGCGGCGAACCTGCCTCCTGCGAACAGTGCCAGCCGCAAGTGGTAGTCCGCGCGGAAGAACTCACGCCCAGCGAGTCCGGCCCGCGCCCCCTGACGAAACAAGGCGGGGACATCGTCGATTACGTGCTCGACGTGGCGTTGATCCATCTCGGCCAGGGAGACGCGGGATACAACCTGACGGTGGGCGACCTGGCAAGATACTTGGCCAAGACCCGGACGCAGGTCACGCCCGCCATCCTTCGGCTGTTGGAGGACGGCTATCTTCGCATGGAGGGAGAAATCGTTACGGGAGCCGCCTTGCCAAGGCAGAGGGCAGTCTTCCCCACCGTGCAGGCGATGAGAATACTCCCGGCGTTCGAAGAGATGTCCAGGCAGGAGGTCGAGGCCGAGCTGGCCCGCATTCAGGCCAGGAGTTGAGCGGCGGTCGTCTCTGGCCGTATGCTGCGTTGTCGTGCAGGTGGCATGCATAGGGGAGAGGAGTTCTGCAACGACTACTAGCTTTTCCCGAGGGCCTCCGTGACCCAGCCCAGCGACATCGATCTGCTGTTCGTTGACGACGACGAGGATTTCCGCACGGTCGCCGCGCGCCGCTTCGTAAAGCGCGGCTTTCAGGTGGCCGAGGCGGCCGACGGCGAAGCGGCCCTGGCCCTCGTGCAGCGCAAACATTTCGACGTGGCGGTGGTGGATATGCGCATGCCCGGCATGTCCGGCCTGGAGCTTTTGGAGAAGCTCAAGGCGGCCGACCCGGAGTGCGAGGCGATCATCCTCACCGGCGAGGGGACGATCGAAACGGCCGTACAGGCCATGAAGCTGGGCGCGCTGGACTACCTGACCAAGCCCTTTTCGCTGGCCGAGCTGGAGGAGATCGTCAACAAGGCCTACGAGCGGCATCAGCTCCGCAAGGAGAACGTGCAGCTCAAGGCGATGCTCACGCGCACGCAGACGCAGGCCCCGCGGCAGATGATCGGCGTGTCGGCCGCCATCCAGGAGGTATACCGGCTGATCGAAAAGGCCGGCCCGACCGACAAGGCGATCCTCATCCAAGGGGCCAGCGGCACGGGCAAGGAGCTGGTCGCCCGGGCTTTGCACCAGCACAGCAGCCGGGCCGACCGGCCCATCGTCGTGATCAACTGCGCGGCCCTGCCCGAGACCTTGCTGGAAAGCGAGCTCTTCGGCCACGAGAAGGGGGCCTTCACCGGCGCGATCGCGGCCAAGCCGGGCCTGTTCGAGCTGGCCGACGGCGGCACGCTGTTTATCGACGAGATCGGCGAAATGCCCACGCCGCTGCAGGCCAAGCTGCTCCGCGTGCTGGAGGACGGCTCGATGCGCCGCGTGGGCTCGCTCAAAGAGCGGCGCGTCAACGTGCGGCTGCTGGTGGCCACCAATCGCGAGCTGGCCAAGGAAGTCCAGGCCGGCCGGTTCCGCGAGGACCTGTACTACCGCATCGACGTGATGACCATCAACCTGCCGCTGCTCAAGGACCGCGCGGGCGATATCCCGCTGCTCGTCCATCATTTCCTGGGGGCGGATTGGCAGATCGAGCCCGACGCCTTGCAGGCCCTGGAGCGCTATCACTGGCCCGGTAACGTGCGGCAGCTCATCAACGTCATCGACCGAGCCAAAATCCTGGCCGAGGACCAACGGGTCGGCGTGTGGGACTTACCCGCCGACCTGACCAGCGGGCAAAGCTCGTCGCCCGCGGCACCGCCCAAGACGGCGGGCGACGACTTGGCCGGGATCGAGAAGGCGCACGTGCTCGAGGTGCTGAAGCGCGAGCGGGGCAACAAGGCCCGCGCTGCCCGGGCGCTGGGCGTCAGCCGCCGGAGCCTCTACCGCTTGCTGGAGAAGCACGCTATCAACGTGAATGACGCCTGATGTGCTCGTGCCGCAGGATCAGCTTGTGAGCCCGGTCGGCGTCTTCCGCGTGCACGAGCAGGGCGATGTCGAGGATGCCGGCCAGGCCGACTTGTCCTTCGCCGTCGATGCGGCAGGCAATCCCCTCGCCGCGGAGGAAGTTCTTCACGATCTCCGCCTGCTCGGCGGTCTTCACCGTGTAGACAGTCACCAGATCCTGGGTGTCGATCATGTGGCGCTCCTGACTGACAAGAGGTCATGAAATAGGTGTTGGCAACCGAGGCTTGTCGCGGGTTTCCCTCAACTGGACCCTCTCCCCAGTGTGCACACCACAGAGAGGGGAGAGGGGGGCAGAAAACCGACTCATCCGCCGCCCCGACTAATCCGGCGCTCCGTCCACGAATGCCGCCATGATGTCGGTCGTGGAGATGATGCCCACCAGACGTTGCCGTTCGTTAACTACCGGCAGACGGTGCACTTGATGATGCAGCATGGCGCGGGCGGCCGCGGCCAAGGTGGCGTCCGGGCCGACCGTCTCCACGACCTCGGTCATCAGCTCGTGGACGTGGCGGCGGCCGAAATCCTGCTCCGCCATCTGGTCGATCAGCGACTGCGGCGTGAACTCGGCCCCCTGCACCTGCGACAGCTCTTCGTTCAAGTCGCGCGCCAGCCCCATCAGATCGGTCGCCGACAGGATGCCGACGCAAACTTCCTTGCCGTTGACGACCGGCAGGGCCGAGACGCGGTTCTCGACCATCAGCCGCAGCGCCTCCTGCACGGTGTCGTCGGCGTTGACGGCCACCACCTCTTTGCTAAGCACGTCCTTGACGCGCTGAGCGTAGACGTTCGTTCTCAACCGAATAGTCATCGCTAAGTCTCCTTTGCACGGGTGTTCTTGGTTGCCGCTCTCGTGGAAAGACGGAGCTACACTTGGGCCAAGTTGGCCGGGCTTTCACGCCGCAGCAGGTTGCCGATCTCGGTGAAGTCCGAGACCAGCAGCTTCAGCACGTCGTCCAGGCTCAAAAGTCCGATGAGCTTGCCCGCCGGGTCTACAATCGGCAGGCGGCGGCACGGCTCGGCGCACATGAGCGCGATGGCCGACTCGAGGGCGGCATCCTTGCTGAGTGTGGTGGGGTGCTCGGTCATCGCCTGCCCTACGGTGGTGCGGAAGGGATCTTTGCCGGCCGCGACCACGCGCAAAGCCAAGTCGCGGTCGGTGAGCATGCCGATCGGCTCTTGCCGATCGTTGAGCACGACCAGCGTGCCGACGTTGCGGGTGTGCATGCGCTTCGCGGCGACTTGCACCGACTCTTCCCGCGTGGCGGTGTCCACCTCTCGTACGCAAATGTCTAGCACGGACATGGCCGCCTCCTTTTCAAATGAGACTCGGACCCGGGGGCGCCGCGGCGACCGACGCGATTACCCACAGCGCCGCTCTGGCCCGGCCAATCGTCAAAACGCAAATATCATTCCACGGCAGGCGCCACGAAATACACGCACGGGCACGTGCCGCGCGGCCGGACTTCGAGCCGCCGATGTGCGAAGACGCGCACTGGCGCGCCGGCAGCGTGCGATACCGGAACGCTGCTCGCTTGATTCGGGGCGCGTGCGGACGCAAACCACGGAGTCCGCCGCAGACTGCCGTGTCGATTGATCGCCGCAGCGTTGGTCCGAGTTTTGCACCCCACTGGCTCCGGTGGATTCGTCGAACGCAGTTTTCATGGACCCGCGACTTAAGGAGGCATCTCATGGCCACCGCCGGCATCACACCTGGACAAACCCAGCGATCCCGTGGCGAAGGGGAACCTTCGACCTGGTTGGAACGATTCACGCCGCCCGAGCGCGACGAACTGCTGCACGACGACCTGGTCGCGGGCCGGAGCATCTCGGTGATCTTGGCGGGCATCTTCCTGCTTGGCTTGCTGCTCTCCGCCGTCGCCGTCATGATGTCGCGATAGCCGAGACTTGCTGAAGCCCGAAGCCTGAAGGCCGCCAGTCTGAGGAGGTCGCCATGAAAGCCAAGAAGATTCTCTTCCCAACCGACTTCTCCAGCTCCAGCGACGCACCGCTGGCTCATGCCACGGCCTTGGCCCGTGACATGGGGGCAATGCTGCTGATCGTGCACGTGGAGGAGCCGCCGTTGGCCTACGGCGGCGGCGAGATGTACTACGGCACGCCCGAGCCGGATTACGCCGGGCTCCAGCGGATGTTGGCCAACGTGCGGCCGGCCGATCCGGCCGTTCCCTGCGAACGAAGGCTGCTGACCGGCAGCCCAGCCGAGACCATCGTCGAGTTGGCGGCCGCGGAGGGCGTGGACCTGATCGTGATGGGCACGCACGGCCGCACCGGCTTGCGGCGATTGCTGATGGGCAGCATCGCCGAGGCGGTGATTCGCACAGCCCCCTGTCCGGTGCTGATCTATCGAGCGCCGGCAAAGAAAGCCTCGTGAGGTGGCGAAGGGGTCTGTAGCCCGGAGCCTGAAGCCCGAAGCCTGTGTCTCCCCAAGCCCCAAGAAAGGACCAACCCATGAAACGGCTCTCGATCATCTGTGTCGCGGTGGGCGCGATTCTGGCCTGCCTGCTGACTCCGCTGGCCCTCAGCCAGAAGCCCGACAAGCCCGACGTCAAGGACTTCATGCGGGGCAAGTTGATCCACATGCAAAAAGTGCTGGAGGGGGTCACCACCGAGGACTACGACCTGATCCGCAAAAACGCCAATCAGCTCGTCCTGCTCAGTCACGCGACGGAGTGGCGGGTGCTGGCGACTCCCGAGTACCAGCAGCAGAGCGCCGAGTTCCGTCGTACAGCGCAGGCGGTCGTGGACGCGGCCAAGAAGAAGAACCTGGACGGGGCCGCTCTGGCCTACGTGGACATGACGATGAAGTGCGTCACCTGCCACAAGTACGTCCGCAGCGTGAGAATGGCCTCTGTGCCCCGGCTGCCCAGCGATTCGTTCTTTGCCCGGCACGAGGACGCGAATGCTCCGGATTGAGGAGCAAGACGAGAGGCTCGGGATGTCCCGGGCTTCCGCCGGTGGCGCATGCCGTCACCGCGAAGCCCGCCGGAACTGGCGATATCGGCGAATCAGGGCATTGGTCGAGCTGTCGTGCCCAAGCTGCGGGTCCTCGGCGTCCTGCAGCTCGGGGATGATCCGCGTGGCGAGCACCTTGCCCAACTCGACGCCCCACTGGTCGAACGAGTTGATGCCCCACACGACTCCCTGCGTGAAGACGCTGTGCTCGTACAGCGCGACGAGCGCGCCCAGAGTCTCCGGCGTCAGTTGTTCGGCCAGCAGCGTGTTCGACGGCCGGTTGCCGGGGAAGGTGCGGTGCGGCACGAGCCGTTCCGGCGTGCCCTCGGCCCGCACCTCGTCGGCGGTCTTACCCCGGGCCAGCGCTTCCCCCTGGGCCAGCAGGTTGGCCGTCAGCAGATCGTGGTGGTCGCCTAGTGGATTGAGCGAGCGGCAAAAGCCGATGAAGTCGCAGGGCACGAGCGGCGTCCCCTGGTGGATCAGTTGGTAGAACGAGTGCTGCCCGTTGGTGCCCGGCTCGCCGAAATAGACCGGGCCGGTGCCGTAATCGACGGCCGCCCCCTCCAGCGTGACCCGCTTGCCGTTGCTTTCCATGGCAAGCTGCTGCAGGTAGGCCGGGAAACGTTTGAGGTACTGATCGTAGGGCAGGACGGCCATCGTCTGCACGCCGAAGAAATCGACGTACCACACGGTCAGCAGGCCCAGCAGCACGGGCAGGTTTCGCTCGAACGGGGCCGTGCGGAAGTGCTCGTCCATGGCGTGAAAGCCCGCCAGCAGGCGACGAAAGTTCTCCGGGCCGACCGCGATCATCGTCGAGAGGCCGATCGCCGAGTCCATCGAGTAACGGCCGCCGACCCAGTCCCAGAAGCCGAACATGTTGGCCGGGTCGATGCCGAAGCGGGCCACTTCCGGGGCGTTCGTCGAAACGGCCACGAAATGCCTGGTCACCGCCGCCTCGTCCTTCAGCGCGCGAAGGGTCCACTCCCGCGCCGTGCGGGCATTGACAATCGTCTCCTGCGTGGTAAACGTCTTCGAGCAGACGATGAACAGCGTCTCCGCCGGCTCCAGGTCGCGCGTCGCCTCGGCCATGTCGGTGCCATCGACGTTGGAGACGAAGCGAAAGGTCTTCCCCCGGTCCGAGTAATGCCGCAGGGCCTCGTAGGCCATCACCGGCCCGAGGTCAGAGCCGCCAATGCCGATGTTGACGACGTGGCGGATCGGTTTGCCCGTGTGGCCCAGCCAGCGGCCGTCGCGGACCCGTTCGGCGAAGTCGGCCATGCGATCGAGCACGGCATGCACCTGCGGCACGACGTCCTGGCCGTCCACCACGATCGACACACCCAGCGGCGCCCGCAGGGCCACGTGCAACACGGGTCGGTTCTCGGTGACGTTGATCCGCTCGCCGAGGAACATGGCGTCAATCCGCTCTCGCAGCCCGCACTCCTCCGCCAGCCTCAACAAGAGCCGCAGCGTTTCGTCGGTGAGGCGGTTCTTCGAGTAGTCCAAAAACAGCCCGGCCCCTTCGGCCGTGAGGCGCTCGCCCCGCCCCGGGTCGCGGGCGAACAGGTCCCGCAGATGAAGGCCGCCAACTTCCTGGTGATGCGCGGCCAGGGCCTGCCAGGTGGGCCGCTGGGTGAGCGGCGCTGTTGGCGTCCAACTCGGACTATTGGGACGCTGGGTTTGCGGCGCTTGGGCCTTCACGCTCAGTCTCCTGTCAGGCGGCCTCACCTCAAAGGTCGCAGTTCGTGGCAGCGGCCAATCGTCCGGCGTTATACCCCGTTTGCTTGGAAAATGCTCTTGCCTTTCGTGCCGGCCTTGCCATCATAGTAGTTGAATAATGGGTCGTGCTTACGCGGCACGACGGACTAAAGGCCCGCGAGGTGACCGGGCGTTGGCCGGCCGGTCGAAGCGGGGGGTTCTAGTCAGAAAGGAGGTGGTCCGTGCAAAGTGCGTGTACAAGCCAACGAGGTGACGCCGTCTAACGACGTCAGTCGGCGGACTGCCGCCTGGCAGTCACCCCTCGCGTTGGATCACCTACGATTCCAAACGACGAGCAAGGCCCGGTTCCGCAAGGAGCCGGGCCTTGGTTTTTCTCTGCTCATCGTCCTCGAGGCCGGCGGCGTTACCAAGAACGGTACGTCAACCCGACCGAGGCGTGCGGCTCGCGGCAGCCGTGGTAGCGGTAGTAACGTGGCCCCCACGGATCGTAGGGCCGCTCGACGATCACCGTCGTCGGGGGCGGGGGGCGCTCCACGACCACGGTCCTGGCCACTTTGGGCGGCCGCTGCGTGGCGGCCATCACCGCGGTCGGCACGCCCACCTGCTGCATGCGGATCAAGTCGGCGCTACCCACCGGGTAGGCCATGCCGTGGTTCTCGATGAACGACACCACGACCGTCTCCGGCACGCCCGAATGAACCATGGAAATGACTTCATCCACGGTCACGGCCCCTTCGGGGGCGGCGCGGCCGATGCGATAGGCGATTTCCCTGCGGTTGCGGGCTTCGGCCTCGTCGATGGCCCCGCCGGTGACGGCCCCGGTGGCCGCGCCCAAGGCCGCGCCGATCAGTGCTCCCTCGGCCGTATGGCCGGTCTGATGGCCGATCACGGCCCCGGCGACGCCTCCCAGCCCGGCGCCGGCCGCCGCCAGGCGATCCTGGGCGTACGGCGAAGCGCAGCCGGCAGCGAAGACCAGCGGCAGCAGCAACAATCCCCCGACGGTGGAACGGCTCATGCTAGCGTCCTTTCGGTGCGCGCACGGAAAGACCCTTCACTTGTCGCTTGATCGGCAGCGGTGAGTGTACGACTTGAGGGATTTGCCGGCTAAGCCGCTTGTCGCAGGGCCGAACGACCAACGTCGAACGTCCAACGTCCAACTTTGAACGACAACTTCGTCAAATGTTCGACGTTGGACGTTCGGCGCCTCGCCGTTAAGGGGGTCGGGAGTCGATTCTCGCCGAGAATACGGTCGGCACTCATGTCAGGCTCGATGCTCGCGAGAATCAACTCCCGACCCCTTCGCTAACAGCCTCAGCCCGTTGAACACGACCAGCAGCGACGCCCCCATGTCGGCGGCGATGGCCATCCACAACGAGCCGGCGCCGGCGGCGGCCAGCGCCAGGAAGATCGCCTTGACGCCCAGCGCGAAGCCGATGTTCTGCCGCACGATCCCCAGCGTGCGCCGGCCGTGCCGGACCAGCCAGGGGACTTTCGAAAGGTCGTCGGACATCAGCGCCACGTCGGCCGTCTCGATGGCCGTATCACTGCCCATCGCCGCCATGGCGATACCCAGCGAGGCCGCCGCCATCGCGGGAGCGTCGTTCACGCCGTCGCCGATCATGGCCACGTGGCGATGGGTGCCGCGCAGCGACTCCACGTGCCGCGCCTTGTCCTGCGGCAGCAGGTCCGCGTGGAAGGCGTCCACGCCAGCGGCCTGGGCGACTTCCGCGGCCGTCTTGGCGTGGTCGCCGGTGAGCATCACGATCTGTTCGATGCCGGCCCGCCGCAGGTCGGCCAACGTTTCGCGCATGCCGGGCCGGAGCTCGTCGGCCAGGCTGATCAGTCCGCAGACGTGCTGGGCGTTGCCCACGGCGATGACGGTGTGCCCGGCGTCTTCGAGTCGCAGCGCCTGCTCGTGAACCTCGGGAGGTTCCTCGGCCATCTTCTCGTGCAAGAAGCGGTGGCTGCCAATCCAGAACGGCCGGCCGTCGAACGTCCCTTCCGCGCCTTTGCCCGGCAGCACGCGATAGTCGTCGGCCTGGGCGATCGGCACGCCGTCGGCCTCGGCCCGGCGAAGGATGGCGCGGGCGATCGGGTGCTGGCTGTGGGCTTCCATGGCGGCGGCCCGGCTGAGCACTTCGGCGATCGTGTGACCGTTGAAACAGACGATTTGTTCGACCTTCGGCCGCCCGTAGGTTAGCGTGCCGGTCTTGTCCAAAGCCACGGCCCGGAGGCGAGCCGCCTCCTCCAGATACCGCCCGCCCTTGACGAGCACGCCGTGACGCATCGCCGCCGTCAGCGCGGAGACGATGCTGACGGGCGTGGAGATCACCAAGGCGCACGGGCAAGCGATCACCAGCACCACCAGCGCCTGGTAGAACCAGGGCGTCCAGGGCGTCCAGGGCCGGCCCAGCAGCAGCGGCGGCACGACGGCGATCAGCGCGGCCGCCACCATCATCGCCGGCGTGTAGTATTGGGCGAAGGTCTCAACCCATTGCTGTGTGGGCGCCCGGCGGGCTTGGGCCTCCTCGACCATGTGCACGATGCGGGCCAGCGTCGTGTCGGCGGCCGCGTGCGTGACTTCGATTTGGAGAACTCCCTCACCGTTGATCGTGCCGGCAAAGACCTCGTCGCCGGGCTGCTTGGTCCGCGGCAGCGGCTCGCCGGTGATGGGCGCCTCGTTGACATCGGATGTGCCGGCGAACACCCGACCGTCGAGCGGGATTTTCTCACCGGGACGCACCAGCACCCGGTTGCCGACGGCGACTTCCTCTACCGGGACTTCCTCGGCCTGCGCAGCTTCTCCGCCATCGGGAATCAGCCGCGCCGTTGGCGAGGTGACTTCGATCAGCGCCTCGATGGCCCGGCGGGCGCGGCCCAGGCTCCACTGCTCCAGCAGCAGGGCCAGCGAGAACAAGCAGGCCACGGAGGCCGCCTCGGACCACTGCCCCAGCCACGCGGCGCCCAGCACCGCGACGATCATCAGCAGGTTCATATCCGCCCGCAGCCGCCGCAGCGCCTGCCAAGCCCTAGGCAAGACAAACCAGGCGCCGGCAACGATCGACGCCAGGTAAATGACTCGCGCCGCCCAAGGCACCCCGGACGACTCCGTGCCGAAAGCCTGGTCGGCGAGCACGGCCGTGATGTCGCCCGACGCCAGCCAATGGACGGCGAAGCCCAGGCCGAGCAGCACGCCGGCGGCGATGGTCAGCGCCTCGCGGCGATGTCGTACGCACCCATCCAAGAATGACGAATGACGGAATGACGAATGACGAACGAGAAGAGTCATTCCGTCATTCGTCATTCCGTCATTCGTCATTCCCCGGACCCACGGCCGCGCGTGCATGCCGCCCTGGGCGACGCGGGCCACGATCTGCGGCGGCGACGTTCGCTCGTCGTCGAGCGTTACGACCATGCGTCCGCGGAGCACGTCGAAGTCCAGCTCGATCACGCCTGGCTGCCCTGCGAGCAGGCGACGCAGCGCCAGCACCTCCTCGGCGCAATCCAGCTCCTCGACGCGAAATTGAGCTTGTTGCCGCATGCAGCGTGTGCCTTTGGGCTATGCCGGTATACAATGACTTGCCGCCGCTCTTGAATTATGCCGTTCTCCGGCGGCCGGCAAAGTTCAAAGTTCTCGGAGGGCATCATTATGGTTCGCACTCGCGTCGGCTGGTTGATCGTGCTGGGTTTGTCGCTCACGCTGTTTCCGGCGTGTGATTTCGTCACCGGCGTCGGCGACCCAGCGAAGGCGAAGGTCGATAAGAAGCTGGCAGGCTACTGGGCCGAGGAGACGTCCGGCACCGTCCACTTCGTCTCGGCGACGCCCCGCGACGACGGCAAGACGTACAACTTCGAGTGGATCACTTGCGAGGGCACGTTGGCCGAACCGACCAAGGTGACGTTGGCGCCGCTGGTCGGGCAGGCGTGGCTGACCGAGATCGGCGGCGTGCAGTTCGTCACCGCCAAGTTCGAGAGCGTGCCAGAGAACCTCGCCGCACACGTCAAGGAAAAGCCCTACCAGATCTTCAAGCTCCAGCACTCTGGCGACAGCGTCACGCTGACCAGGCTGAACGCCAAGACCGACGATTTCGCCCAAGCCAAGACGCCCGAAGAAATGCAGCGGGCGATCAAGAGCCACTTGGACGACACTTCGGCCTACGAGGGCACCGCCACGATGAAGCGCACGACCGCCGAGGCCGTCAAGAAGGTCCGCGAGCTGGCGGGAGCAAAGGCCAAGTGAGAGGTTGACGGCGAAGAGCGGTGGATCAGAAGCCCGGCTTCTCCAAGAAGCCGGGCTTCTTCGCGTGATGGGGCGCCCCGAGGAAAAAGCAGGCAAGTGTTGCTTTCGCCGCCGCCAAGTCTTACAAAGGAAGATGGTAAATTCCTGAAAAGGTGGTGGTCTGCGCTCGCAGGACCCTCGGTCGGCTGTTGCCTCTTTTTGATGCGCGACGGGAGCTCTCATGAGCACGAGTCCCTCCAAAGTCGGGAAGTCCTCCGACGAATCCGCGCGGGCGAAAGACCCCGCGGGCCCGTCCAAACCGCCGAGCGAACCTGCCGCTCCCGCCAAACCGCGCACACGGGCATCGGACCGCGCGGCAGTGGGGCGGGCTGCCCAGCCAGCCCTCTCGGGTGAAGGCGTCGCACGCGAGCATCTCGAGTTCCGCCGCCCCAGTTTCTTCCGCACCTTCGGGTCGTTCGTCTGCTCGTCGGTCTTGCACATGCTGATCTTGATCGGCCTGGGCATGTGGGGCATTCAGTTCGTGGTGCAAGAGACGGCCAGCGACCTGTCGTTCATTCAGGAGACGCACCAGGATGAGCTGACCCAGATCATGGATGAATCGATGATCGCCGGCATCAACGTCGTCAACGGCTCCGCTGCCGCCAACAGCGGGGGTGGCGGCGGCGGTGGCGGCGGCGGTGGTGGTGGCGGGCTGGGTGGCCCGGGATACGGCCACGGCGATCCGCTGGGCGCCGGCATCGGCGGCGGCGGAATGCAGTTCGACAAGGGCGTGGCCGAAGGCTCCGGGCCGAGTGGCCCCGGCATCGGTCCGGCGCTACGGATCGGCCAGGTGACCGGCAACGCGCTGAACCTCAAATTGCCCGAAGGCATGCCCGGCGATCCCCAGGCCCCCGTGTCGAACATGGGCGAGGCCATGGACCGCCTGACGCGGGAATTCGTGCTGATGATGGAAGAGCGGAAGGTCCTCGTCGTCTGGCTGTTCGATGAATCGGAGAGCATGAAGGAAGAGCAAAAGAGCATCCGCGACAAGATCGAGCGCGTCTACAAGGAACTGGGCCTGCTGCGGACTTCTTATGGCGACACGCTGACCTCGGCCGTGGCCAGCTACGGCGAGAAGCTGCACATCCACACCAAGGTGCCCACGCACGAAGTCCAAAAGATCAAGGACGACATCAACAAGGTGCCCGTGGAGGACAACGGCAAAGAGAACATGTGCTACGCCGTGGTCCACAGCTTGGGCTATTACAAGAACTACGTGCAGCGCACGCAGCGGCAGATGGCGCTGGTCATCCTCACGGACGAGACCGGCGAGAAGGAAGATGGCATGAAGGAGCTGGAGAACGCCATCGCCGCCGCCCACGAATTGCACTGCCGCGTGTACGTGCTGGGCCGCGAAGCCGTGTTTGGCTATCCCTACGCCTACATGAGATGGGCCGACCCGAAGACCTCCATCACGTACTGGCTGCAGATCGACCGCGGGCCGGAGACGCCGTTCGTCGAGCAGTTGCAGACCGAAGGGTTCTGGCGCCGCTGGGACGCCCACGGCTCCGGCTTCGGCCCTTACGAGCAATCGCGCATGGCGCGCGAGACGGGCGGCATCTTCTTCGTGCTTCCCAGCCCGGAGACGAACCTCGTGCGGGGCGACAACTTCAAGTACGAGATCGAGCGAATGCGGCCCTACCTGCCCAGCCTGGAGTCGCGGGCCGAATATCTATCCGAGCGCGACAAGAGCCAGCTCCAGCAGCTTCTGTGGAAGGTGATCAACGACCTGAACCCCTGGGACCCGGAACTGGGGAAGACCATCAACCTGCGGCAGGGCTACTCGATCGACCCGGCCGAGTTTGCCAAGCAGTCGGTCCCCGAGCTGGGTAAGGCCGAACGCTACGTGAAATACCTGCACAGGGCCCAGGACGCGCTGGATGCGGCCGCGCCGCTGCGGAAGCGAGAGATTTACCGCCGCTGGCAGGCCAACTTCGACCTGATCCACGCCCAGACAATCGCTTACAAGGTGCGGGTGTACGAGTACGGCGCCTACCTGCACTGGTTCAACACCAACGCCGAGTTCCGGCCCAAGCCGGCGCTGCGTCCGCCGCAAAACAACCCCAACCTGACGACGCGCTGGGACATCACCACGCGGGCCGCGATCTTGCCCACCGACAAGTATCCCCGCGACAAGATGGAGGCCGACATCAAGCGAGCCACCGAGATGTTCAATCAGATCATCAAGGATTACGAGGGCACCCCCTGGGCCAACCGGGCCAAGTACGAGCTGGCCCGCGGATTTGGCGTGCACGTGGTCCAAGTCTGGGACGACATCCGCCGCGGCCAGGGGGGCGTGAAGATCCCGAAACTCTAGACTCGCAGTGCGGCGCTCGTAGTGCGGCCTTTAGGCCGTTGTGGCGACAGGTCGTCACCGGCAGTTCACGGGCTAAAGCGCTAAAGCCCGCACTACGAACGGTCTGCCGCTGCATGCCGCGGGAGAGGCATCTTTCCGCCTTTTCCGGCACCTTGAAGGTCGTGGGCAAACAACGTAGACTCCCTTGGAAGGCTGTTTGTCCCCCGACAAAGCCGACGCCGGGCTCGTGGCGGAATTGGCAGACGCGCTAGGTTGAGGGCCTAGTTCTCGCAAGAGAGTGCTGGTTCAAATCCAGTCGAGCCCACTTGATTGTCGGGTTACTCTGCCGCTTCCGCGCGATGGCACCTGTAGACTGACCGTTGCCCCCTCTTTGTCTCGACTCTCTCCGTCGAGCTACCTGAGAAGTGAGGTGCGAATGCCGCTATCCCGCGCGGCCAGTCAAGTCACCAGACTTCGTGACACCCGCGCGGCGGCCACCACTTCGATGTTGGATGTTCGGTCGCCGCCGTGTGCCCACCGTGCCGCACGGATTCGTCGGCGAACGTGGCCGTGCCGGGCTCGTCCTGAAAGCTCCAGCCGGAGAAGGTGTGCCCCTTGCGCTCTTCGAAGTCGCCGGGGATCAGGTTCTCCGCCATTTGGAGGTTCTGCTGCAAGTAGAGCCAGCGATAATCCAGCCCCTCGGCGGCGCTGCCGACGCGGGCCGTGGCGACGGCAATCAGCGTCAGCGCCGCCGCGATCGTCCATCGAAGAGCAGGCATCGTAAGACTCGCCAGAGGAATGAGCGATTGATACCGCCGAGCAACCATCCGCTGGAGGGCAGCGGCGGCCGGCCATGCGCAAACCATGATACCACCGCCAGCCTCGGCATTCAGCACGCCGTCACACCACGCGGTATAAACGGCACGTGGCGCGACCCGCAGAATTGCTTCCTCCGTCACGGCGCGACGCGTTCCACGGCGCAAGCCACGCGGTCCATCGGCCTCCGTCGTCCAATTGGCGCCTCTCAGAGAGGGGATGGGGAAGAGATGACGTAGAGTTGTGGGAGTGCCACCTGGCCTGGGCTTCGCCCCTTTGCGTCTGTTTCATGTCCTCGGATTTTTCCCACGGAACGTTGCTTCCGGAACTGGCCGGCGTCACTTTGGCGCTGGGTCCCGAGGCGGCCGCGTCGCCTGAGCCAGCCGCCCCCGCGGCGGCCGAGGCGGCGGCCAAGCTCGCGCAATGGTTCGGCGCGGGGTTCGCCATCCTCGACGCCGCCACGGGCGAAGTGCTGCACGAGGCCGCCGGCCTGCCGGGCTGGGACCTGGCTGCCTGGGCCGAAATCCGCGAGGCCGCAGTCGCCCGCCGCCAGCCCGTCATCGACCGCATCGCCACGATGCTGGTCCTGGCCCTGCCGTGGAACGCCTCGTCAGACTCCCTCGCGTCACTCACGTGGGTGGCCTGTGGCCTGTTCGTCACCCCGGAGGCCCTGGGCACCGCCGACCTGTTGCAGGCGGCCCTGGCCTTGGACATTGAGCCGGACCTGCTCGAACATTGGGCCCGCCGGCAAACGCCGATGGCCGCGGCGACGCTCGAGCGCCTGGCCCGGCTCGTCTTGGCCGAGACCGCGAGGCAGCGGCGGGTGCAAGAGCTGGAGATCGAGGTCGATAAGCTCTCGCAGCACCTCTGCCACACGTACGAAGAAATCAGCCTGATCTATCAGCTCACCGACAACCTCACGCTGTCGCGGCGCGAGAACGACCTGGCCCGCAAGGCGCTGCAATGGCTCGCCGAGATCGTGCCGGCCGAAGGGTTCGCCCTGCAGCGCGTGGCCCGCGGCGTCGAGCCGCTGCAGCGTGCCGAGCTGGTGACGCACGGCCTGTGCCCGCTGACCAACGCCAGCCTGGCCCACTTGGTGAATGAGCTGGGGCTGAACGCTTCGCGGCGGTTCCTGGTGGTGAACCGCGCCATGACCAGCCGGGCGGCCTGGCCGGCGCCCGAGGTCCGCGAGATGGTCATCGTGCCGTTGATGCGGGCCGGCAACCATTACGGCTGGTTGGCGGCGTTCAACCATACTGAGCACGGTGAGTTCGGGGCCGTCGAGGCCAACCTGCTCAGCTCGGTCAGCGCCATTCTCGGCATCCATCGCGGTAACACGGAGCTGTACGGCGAGCAAGCCGAGTTGATGGGCAACATGGTCCAGGCGCTCACCTCGGCCATCGATGCCAAGGACCCCTACACCTGCGGCCATAGCGACCGCGTGGCTCGCGTGTCGGTCCGCCTGGGCCGCGAGCTGGGCTGCGACAGCAAGACCAGCGAAGTCCTCTACCTCTCCGGCCTGCTGCACGACGTGGGCAAGATCGGCATCGACGACCACGTGCTCCGCAAGCCGGGCCGGCTGACCGAGGAAGAGTTCGACCACATCAAGACCCATCCGCAACTGGGGTACAACATCCTCTGTGGCATCAAGCAGCTCGCCCCGGTGCTGCCGGTCGTGCTGCACCATCACGAGGCCTGGGACGGCTCCGGCTATCCGCACGCCCTGGCCGGCGAGGCCATCCCCTACCTGGCGCGGATCTGCGCCGTGGCCGACGCTTTCGACGCGATGGGGAGCGACCGCGTCTACCGCAAGGGCATGACCGACGACCGCGTGGACGCGATCATCGAGGCCGGCGCCGGCCGCCAATGGGACCCCACCGTCGTGGCCGCCTTCTTCCACGTCCGCGAAGACATCCGCGACATCAGCCGCCGCGAGCGCGACCAGGAAGTGCCCGAGCTGGCGAACCTGTTCCTGCCGTAGGCCGTGGGGCACGTTTCCAAACGTGACTCGCGAGGCCCCCAAAGACACCTCCGTCATCCTGCTCTACCTCAACGGCGGCGCGTCGCACCTGGAGACCTACGACCTCAAGCCGGCCGCGCCGATCGAGTACCGCAGCATCTACCGGCCGATCTCGACCAACGTGCCGGGCATGGAAATCTGCGAGCGGTTTCCGCTCCAGGCCAAGCTGGCCGACAAGTTCTCGCTCGTCCGCTCGCTGAATCACGACGTCGGCATCCACAGCGACGGCGGCATCGTCGTGCTGACCGGCAAGCGGCCGACGGTGCTCGACCCGATGTCTCGCTCCAAGAGCGAGCCCCCGACCTGGGCTCCGTGGCCAGCAAGCTGCGCGGCCTGGGCCCGCGGGCCATCCCGCCGTACGTGGCGATCTAGGGAGCGATGGCGCCGACTGGCTGCCGGACGGCCTCGCGCCGCTCGCCCGCGACGAAAGGCAAGCCGATCCGCCAACTGCCGCCGATTCTCTCGAAGGCGAGGTCTTTGCCGCCCGTAGGCAGCGTCAGCCGCCCGCTCGCCGCGTCGCCGTCGATGGTCACGTCGCCGAGACTCAAGCCCACGTATTGATGAGCGGTGGACCAGGCACGCAGCGCTTTGATCAGGAACTTGTCAGGGTCATCCACAAGCTTGGCCAGTTGTCGATGATCTTTGGTGAGGGGCAGGTCGCCCTTGGTAAACAAGGCGATGGCCAGCGTGCCGCGAATCAATGTCTCGTGCTGTTTCAGCCGGTCTTTGTCTATGTGCTTCATCGCCACTTTGAACTTCCCCAGCATGGCAAACAGCGCTTGCAACTGCCCAATGGACACCGACTCGGGCGATTGCAGGAGTTTTTTGGGGGCCAGGGTCTCGCCCTGCAATTCCAGCGCGGAACCGAAGACCACCATGGCCGCGGTCCATTCTTCCTTGGCGTCGGGCGTCAGGCAGGCGACGAAGGCCTCCCAATGCTCTTTCTCCAGGGCGACGGCGGCGGCGTCGAAAGCCTGCTGCGGAGAGTGGTAAGTCGTCGGCCGCAGCGAGGCAATCACCACCACGCCGCACAGGGCCGAGGCGACGGACGCCCCGATGGCGAACCGTTTCCAGGGGAAAACACCTTCGCCAGCCACGCGAATGTCGCGCCGCTCGAAACGCCAATAGGCCAGGCCGATGAACAGGGCGCTGGCGGCGATCAACCCGCCGAACCGGGTGGCGTCGAACTCACGCATGGCCTCGCCGCCCTGGTAGTAGTAGAGGGGCAGCATCTTCGCCAGCGGCAGGAGCCCCTCGTCCAGCCGCGCAAAGCCGGTGAGGAAGAAGCTCCCCACGATGACCAGCCCGGCGGCCATGCTGGCCTGGCGGCGGGCGGAGAGCACCAGGCTCAAGAACAACGCCAGCGCTGCCGTGAGCAGCACGACCGAAAACAAGCTGAGAAAACCCCACAGCGGGACGAGCGGCGACAAGTTCATGGCGACGGCAACCATGCCGATCGCCAGCCCGATCCACCCTAACGCGAGAATGCCCAAGATGACCACGATGAGGGCGGCGAGCCGCGCGAAGAACAATCCGCGGCGGCTGATCGGGTAGGCCATCACGAGATCGAGCCGGCCCCCTTCTTCGTCCTGCACCAACAACGCCGAACCGGCGGCGGCCGCGAAGATGCCCAGCACGATGGGGATCAGCGAAAAGAAGCGGACGTGGAGATACGACTGCGGCGTGATGAAACTCTCCGCGCCGAAGAAGTTCAGCATGCCGGGCATGTTCTCCAGGAGCGCTTGGATCTCCTCGCCCTGCTGCTGGACCATCGAATACGTGCGGCTCATCAGAAAGCCGAGCACCAGCAGAGAAAGCCCCCAGCCCAGCAGCGACCCGCGGAGCCGGCGCAGCGTGTAGAAGAACGTGGCTTTCATGCGTGCGTCTCGTGGTTTGCCGGCGTCTGAAAATTTGCCGCCTGGGCTGCCTTGGCCGCGGCCTCGATGCGAACGGAGATGTCTTCCGTGCCCTCGTAGTAGGCCAGAAAGATCTCATCCAGCGAAGGCCGCTCGATCTCCAGATCTTCCACGCTCAGAGCGGCCAGCGCCTTGACCAGGCGGTCGGTAGGGCAACGCACGAGCAGCCGCAAGTTGCCGTCTGGCTTGCGACCGAGGACCTCCACGCCGTCGATCTTCGACAAGCTTTCGTCGCCGGCGCCATCTTGCAGCTTGACGTTCACGTAACGGAAGCTGCGCTTGGTGAGGCTCTCCGTGTCGGTGATCTCCACCAGCTCTCCCTGGCGAATAATGGCGACCCGCTCCGCCACCGCTTCGACCTCGCTGAGGATGTGCGAAGAAAAGAACACGGTCGCCTTCCGGGCGTGGGCTTCGCGCACCAGCTTCAGCACCTCGTGCTGCATCAGGGGGTCCAGCCCGCTGGTCGGCTCGTCCAGCAACAATAGCTCTGGCTGGTGCATGAAGGCCTGGATGACGCCAACCTTCTGCTTGTTGCCCTTGGAGAAGTTCTTGATCGGCTTGTCGAGGTTGAGCTGCAGCCGCTCGGCGAGCGAGAAAGCGTACTCCCAGTCAACGGTGCCGCCGCGCATGGCGTCGAACAGCCGCAAGATTTGCCGCGCGGTGAGGTTGTCGTCCAGGCTCAATTCACCGGGCAGATAGCCGACTCTGCGGCGCACGGCCACGGGATCGGCCTGCGGATCGATCCCCAACACGCGAATCGTGCCGCCGCTGGGGCGAATCGTGTCCAGCAGGCAACGAATGGTGGTCGTCTTGCCGGCCCCATTGGGGCCGAGAAACCCGAACACCTCGCCCTGCTTCACCTGCAGGTCGATGCCCTTGAGGGCCGCGAAATCGTGGTAGCATTTCGTCAGCCCTCGGATCTCCAAAGCCCAGGGGCCGCCGGACGGCTTGTCCGCATTCATGGGTCACCTATCTGCCCGTGCGTGGATCCAGCGAATGAAGGCATAACTCAGGCGGCCCCCGCTTGGACCCAGGGGGGAACACGGTCCTGAAGTCTCTCCCCATGATCCCACGGTTGCGCTGGTTTGGGGATAGCCTAT
>JBGQHD010000006.1:0-21083 GCA_041497795.1 Planctomycetia bacterium | reverse complement strand
CGCGCCATCGAGCGGCTGCGCGCCATGTCGGAGGCGGCGCGGATCGCCACGTGACGCGGCCGTTACGGCCGACCTAGGAGCGCCGGCGCGGAGCCGTCGAACCCCGGGCTGATTTCAACACTGCGAGCCTGGAGGGCCGCGCTAGCCTGCCAGTGCCTGGCTAGAGCCTATCGGCGAACATCGCCCGATAGTGCCGATACCAATCGCTCTGAAACAGCTCGTCGGGATCGTACTTCTTCTTGAGACGCAGGAACTCGACGAACTTGGGGTAGCATGCCTCCACTTGCTTGCGCGTCGCCCAGCGGTGGTAGGTGAGAAAATACCGGCCCTTGAACTCGATGACACGGTCGAGGATCCGCTGAAAGTCGTCGGCCGCCTTTTTCTTGCCCTGTTCCGTGTGGACGACGTGGAGATTGCAAACGATGCAGACGGCCGGCTCCTTGGCCCACGGCAAGAAGCTCTCGTCGTCCTTCTCGATCCAACGAATCGTGCCGTAGGTCATATCGACCTGGTGCCGTGAGAAGTCGTCGCGGGCCTTGGACAGGAAGGGCAGCAGCGCATCTCTCGACACATAGACTTCGGTGATCATTTCCGTGCCGCGCCGCACGTCCACGGCCTCGCGATAGTGATCGAAACTGCCGGCGAGCTGATTGACATCCGACCAGTACACCTGTCCGGACGTGGACAGGTAGTACGCCGAGTAACGCTCGAAGGCTTTCTTCTTATTGGTGCGGGCCAGCGTGTACAACTCGGCCCACTCCTTTCCGGAGAGCTGCTTCTGGCTCGCCGGCAGCGGCGTGTCGTTGCCCACCGGGCGATAGCAGGCGAAGACTCCGGCGTGAGATGTGGCATCCGTCTCCAAGTCCGTCGAATACTGGCAATCGCCGTACACGAATCCCTGCTCGAGCCGCTTATCCACCCACGAGAGTAGGTCCTTGACGGGAATGACTTCGACGACCCGCTCCAGCTTCGTTCGTGGCACAAGCCGCAGGGTCGCCTGGCCGATGACCCCGAACAGCCCGTAACCACCGATGGCCAGCGAGAACAGCTCAGGGTTTTCTCGCCGGCTGCAGGTGCGGAGCCGGCCCTCGGCGTCAACGAGCACGAAGGACTCGACGTCGCCGATGAGGGGCGGGAACCGCAGCCCTCGCCCGTGAATATTCGAGGCCAACGAGCCGCCCAGGCACACGCCATCGACGCCCGTTTGCTTTTGCCGGATCGCCCAAGGCCGCGGCTGACCGGCTTGCTGGCGGTGAAGGTAATCGATCAGCTCGGGCCATTGCATGCCGGCCTGCACCTCGAGGTGCCCCGCGTTTTTGTCGAACCGGACGACGCGGTTGAGTTGTCTCGTATCCAAGAGCAGCGTATCGCGGCCGAACTGCTGGCCGCCCATCGCGTGCCGGCCTCCGGCGACGCTCACCGGCCGCCGTTCACGCCGCGCCTCTCGCAGGGCGGCAACCAAGTCGTCCATCGATCGGGGGGCAACGACGCGCGCGACGCGCGTGGCGTTCAATTGGGATTGGATGTCATTGACTTCCAGGCCGGCGGATTCATCGGCGTAAGCCCCGGGATCAGTCCCAGGAAGGGCCAATGCCGCACCCAAGCTGGCCGTAGCGCCGAGCATCTCGCGACGGGTTAACATCGTTGACCTCGTGCTTGTGTCGACCACCGCGCGCCAAATGGCGATCTGAGTGCGCTAGCGAGAGACGTCGCTCATCCGCGCTTGCACGCTCCGTCCCGTCAGATTTCTGTGCTGCGCGCGGCGCTCCGCCGCTGGATCACTGCCGGCGAGGGCGCTCGCACATTGTGGGCCAGGCGCAGCAGGGCCAACAGGCGAATGACCAGGTAGCTGGTGTCGATTTGCCACCAGCGCAGGCCGTGCCGGGCCGAGGCGGGAAAAGCGTGATGGTTGTTGTGCCACCCCTCGCCGAACGCCAGGATGCCGAGCAAAAAGCTGTTGCGGCTATGGTCGTCGTTGCCGAACGTCCGTGTGCCCCAGAGATGACAGACTGAGTTGATGCTCCAGGTGACGTGGTGCACCAGAAAAATCCGCACCAGGCCGCCCCAGATAAAGCCCAACAGCACGCCCAGCCAGGAAAGCGTGATCAGCCCACCGAGCACGGCGGGCAATAAGAGCCCGAGCGCCACCCAAACGGGAAACAGCCGGCTCACGACGCGCGTCACGCGGTCGCTCAGCAAGTCGGGCACATACCGCAGCAAGGTCGGCGAATCGGCGCGAAAAATCCAGCCGACGTGCGCATGCCAAAAGCCGCACGCCAGCGCCCAGAGTCCACTTCCCTGCAAATGCGGCGAGTGCGGATCGCCGGGCTTGTCGCTGTGCTGGTGATGGCGTCGATGCTGGGCAGCCCATTGGATGACGGGCGCCTCCATGGCCATCGAGCCCAACACGCCCAGCACGAATTCCACCACCTTGTTCGTCTCGAAAGAGCGGTGCGTGAAGAGCCGGTGAAAGCCGACCGTGACCCCCAGCCCGGTGGCGACGTACATGCCTAGCAGCAGACCCAGGTGGGTCCAACTGAACCCATAGCCCCAGAGAAAGAACCCCGCGGCGACGAGCCCCAGAAAAGGCAGCACGACGCCCAGCACGGTGATGATTTGCCAGCGCAGCGGCATCAGAGGCGACGCCGTGTCGGGGCAGATCGGGGAACCTGGACCTTGCCACTCCAAAACCGGGGGCGTTGGGGCTGTGCAGTGCAAGGCGTGATCGTGCAAGGCGTGATCGTGCAGAGCGTGAGGAGATGACATAGCTGACGATGACATAGACTGACATGGTGAGGAAGAGAACTGGTAACCCGCGTGGCGAGCCACGGCATCGGCGTTGGCATCGAGCCGCGGCTCGCCCGCAAGTGCATTCCGCCAATATCTACGCAACGATCGCGTTTGGACCAGCCCCGGCCCCCGGCTTGCCCGGCCACTGTTCCATGGTTCGAATCGAGAGTCCCGCGATGTGGTATCCCTTTTGGGCGATGTCCCGCAGCGCCTCGGAGACCTCCAGGCCCGCATGCTTCACGTGCGGGTTGAGTTCGACGATTCTCCACAGTTTCGCGTCGCGAAACCTGCCCTGGATGTTCTCGGGCAGGTCGGCGATGAGCGTATTCTCGCGGACGATGAGGCACCCGCTGGTGCCCTGAATGGGGTTGGGATAAACCCAGTAACGCATCACAAAGCTCCGTAACGGTTCGCGCGCTTAAGGCAGCGGCATCCAGCCCGGCGCTTCGCGGCACGGCAAGGACGCCAGTTTGTCGGTCCAGTATCGGTTCAATTCCCCGCGGACGATTTGGCGAAGCATGGCGGGGGCTGCGGGCACATCGGCCGCGGTGGCGATGGTCCGGGGAATGTCGATCTCGGGGTCGGTCATGGCCCAGTGCATGAACGTCTTCTTCCCCAGCCAGACGCGTTGGCTTTCCGACCACAGCGCCTCGCGGGAAGTGCTGGAGTGCGTGAAACGAAAGAAGGCAAAGGCGGCCAAGCGGACCGCCCGCCGCAGCGATCGCCCGCCGACCTGGCGGCCAACGGCCCGTTGACGGGCAGTCAGGTTGCCGGGGGACTCGTGGCAGGCGGCTTCGTTCATGTTCGTCGGCTCCGTTGGGCATGGACTCAGGGAGCAGGATGGCCCTGCGCGCGGAGCGCCGCATCCTGGGCGGCGGGAGCGGCTTGCTGCGCGGGCTGACCGGCGGAACCATGCTCGCCCGACGGACCGCTCGAGCCCTGTCCGTGAGGGGCCTGTCCATAGGGCGGTTCCGCGGCGTCCTGGGGAAGATCTTTCTTTTTCTGTCGCTTGGCGCGCTTGTCCTCGGCTTTGAGCTTCTTGTTGCGCTCGCGTGCGCGTTTGACGGCTTGATTCTGGTGTCGCGCCATGTGACTTCCTTTCGATGCCATCGCTGCCGTGGGTGGACGCCCGCCGCGTCGCTCGCAGAGAACCTCAACCGATGTCAGGCTCCTCCGGCGATCGCAGCACGAACTGCGGGCCATCCGCCGTCTGCCGGCTGTCGAAGGTGTGGCCCGCCAGCGATAACGCCGTCCGGGCATCGAGCAGCAGGATGATTCTGCCTTCGTAGACGAACATCATGTCGTCCGTCCGCTTCTGGCTGACCTCGAAAACCACCGCTTCCTCGACGATGTTAAGCCTGACCGCGACATCCTCGGGGATGTTGCGGCCGTGCAGCACATCGACGATCTGCTTGGCCGCGGCGTCCGTCACCACGGGCAAAACGCCGTCCGCACGCTTGGAATTCTGTTGAAGCCACGTCATGGCCCGCTGCGTCTTTCTCTGAAGCACCAGCATCCATGCCGCCGGAACACCACCGCCCGGCGCGACGTGGAGAGTTCCAGTCCCGTGCCCCTGCTGCCGCGCCCAGGCTTAGAACCATCGATCCGCTGGCGGCTCGAGCCCTACGGCAAGCCGGAAGAAGCCAACGGTCGAGAAAGACGGTGCGGCAGGCGCAACGTCACTTTGCCGCAGGCGCAATGTCACTTTGCCGCAGAATGTCACTTTGCCGCAGGCGCACCGTCACTTTCCGTTTGCCGTCGGCGATCGCTCCGCGGTCGGCTTCTTCCGTTCTTGATAGCGCTCACGCACGGTGCGAAACCGCCTGCCATCCACGGGTTCGTAACGCTCCGCGCGCAGGAACCAGAACGCCAGGCCGCCGGTATTGTGGTACGCGCCGGGCGTGGACGCCGAGGTCAACGCCGCGCGCACGCCCAAGGAACCCTTCTTGCCCGTTTTCCGCCAGCCGCGGCGTTCCAGGATGATGCGCACCAGCACGCCCACCGCTTGCCGCAAGCGCTTGGTGTGCCGAGGATGCTTCGAGGCCAGAAACTGGTCGACGGCTGGCTGCGACTCCAACTCCCGCACGACGCCGGCCAACGCCGGCCTGTCGTGATGAATCTCCGAGTCCTCCAGCCGCCGCTGCCGGTCCTCGCTCTGGAAGAACTCGACCACCTGATCGAACACTTGCCCCGGCTCGTTGAAAACGTCGGCAAAGGTCCTGCCCTGCCGATCGGCCAGGAACTCCTCCCGTCCGAGGGTCAGGCCCGTGGATTTCCGCTGCTTGATTTCGCCCATGTTCGGTGGATAGGCGGTTTTTTGGAGGTGCAACTTCTGTATCTCCAACTATTGTACCTCAAAATCCCAACGAGACAACAGGAGTTGGGCGATTTCGGCTGTGACGCCGAAGCGGGGCGAATGCCGCCTGGCCGCCTGGGGGCTTTCGGCGCCGGCCATCCGGCCGTATGCTAAGCTGCCGCACCTCAAGGAGTTCCGCGATGCGACCGTTGACGGCCTGCCGCGCGATTTGCCTGCTCGCGATTTGCCCGATCGGTAGCCAGCTAGCATTTGCCGAGAAGCCGGCGCCGGATTGGGTCCGCGTCACCGACAAGGCGCCCTGGCAGCCGCGCGATTCCAGCGGCGAGGTCGTGTTCAAGGACCAGCTTTGGCTCCTGGGCGGCTGGTTCGATTCGTACTCCGCGCCGCCCCGCGACGTGTGGAGCTCCCCTGACGGCAAGAGCTGGAAGCTCGTCACCAAGGAGGCCCCGTGGAAGCACAGCGATCTGCCCATGACGCTGGCATTCAAGGACCGCATGTGGCTGCTGGGCGGCTGGTACAACGGCCGGCTGCCGGGGCACGGGGCGTCAAGCGAGGTTTGGTCTTCCCGCGACGGGGCGACGTGGAAGCAGGCGACCAAGTCCGCCGGCTGGAGCCCCCGCATCGCCGCGGGGGCGGTGGTATTCAAGGACCGCATGTGGATCCTGGGGGGCACCGAGAATTACTACTTCGGCGACGACAAGAGCCTGAAGAACGACGTCTGGTCGTCGGCCGACGGTCGGGAATGGAAACTGGAGACCGCCAGCGCCCCGTGGTCGCCGCGGGCCTATCACGCCGCCGTCGCTCACGACGGCAAGCTGTGGGTGCTGGGCGGCGGCAACTACGTGCCGAAGTACCACGCGCTGAACGACGTCTGGTCGTCGGCCGACGGCGTCCATTGGGAGAAAGCGACCGACAAGGCCCCCTGGCCCTCGCGGCTGTGGTTCTCCTCCGTCGTCTATCGCGACCGCCTGTGGGTGCTGGGCGGCTGGTCGAACAACCCCTCGAAGAACTGGGGCGACGTCTGGCACTCGCGCGACGGCAAAGAGTGGACGCAGCTCCGCTCGAAGGTCATCTGGAAAGAGCGGCACGAGCACTCCGCCTACGTGTTTGGCGACAAGGTCTGGGTTGCCGGCGGACACGCCCAGCCGCTGAGCGGCGAGGTCTGGTCGCTGGAAATCCCGAAGGATTGGTTCGACGGCAAGTAGGATAGTTTCCGCCCTGGTTCGCTCCGTCCTCGTCGTCGTCCTCGTTCTCGTTCTCGCGTCGTCGTGTGTCATGGAAGACGACTAGGTGCAGGTGATGCGGCTGGCCCCCGAAGTGGCCGTGGTCACGCTGCCCGGCGAGGTGTTCGTCGAGCTGGGCCTGGCGATCAAACGGGCCAGCCCTTTCCGCACCACGCTGGTGATCGAGCTAGCCAACGACAACCCGGCCTACATCCCCACCAAGAAAGCCTTCGCCGAAGGCAGCTACGAAACCGTCAACTCCCGCGTCCAACCCGGCTCCGGCGAGCAAATGGCCGAGGCGGCGACGAGGCTGCTGAAGGAACTTCGGTAGGGTGGGCACCGCCCACCAAGGCGCGCATTCATCGCTACGCGGCACCCAAGCCGATTTCGCAATGTGGCCAGGCGGTATCTTCAGAGCAGCCGATAACCTGCGGCGAAAAGTGCGGAATACGCGCAGAGCAGAAACGCGCTCACCAACAAGATCGCCGCCGAGACAAACCAAGGCAGCCGCGCCAGCACATGCCCCATCACGATATACGCGGGCAGCACCACGGCCGAAAACCGCCCGAAGCTCGCCATTGCGTTGTCGTAGCTCTTCGTCACGTAGGGAATCATCAACAGCCCGGCTGAGAGCAACAGTTCGTAGTCGTTCAACCATCTCTTCCGCCAGCCGGCAACGACGAGTACAGCACACCCCACAAAATAGACCGGGTTCGAGAATTGCAAGCTGAAAAGGCCATTGAGCTGGCGGTCATACGTTGCCCAATAGCCGCCCATGGAGGGTACATATGTGCTCCAGATCGGCTCTAGCAGGGCAACGGCACACATTCTCTCCGTGAGCGTGCCGTACGCGCCGCTGCGCAACCGAAAAAACGGTTGGGCCTTTGCGAACGCTAACGGGTCACCGAACGCATCCCACAGGTAAGCGGCGTATGCGATGATTCCCCAGCAGCCGATGACCACGACTGCTCCTACAATCGCCGCTCCCCGGGCCCACGTGCGCTTGCCAGACTCGTCTTCGCGGTGGCAGCGCCACGCATACGTTGCCAGTACGGGCAGAAGAGCCAACCCAACAAATCGTGTACCCGATGCCGCACCGACCACGAAAGCAACAAGCCATACAGACCATCGGCGGGAAATCGCGAACAAAGTCATCGCCACCAACAGAACAAAAGCCGATTCACTGTAGACCATTCGAAAGAAGAAGGTAGTGGGCAACAGGCCCAATAGCAGCACACATCTGCGGACGTGGCGTATGCCTAACTCTGGGCTTCGATCCGAGACATACGTTCCGAAGATGCAAAAGGCGGCGACAAGACACAAGTGGCTGGCAAGTAGCAAGGACCATATCGTCGGCATGCCTGAAATTGCCCCAATTGTGTCGGCGGCAATCGGGTAGCCTGGGAAGAACGCCACCGACAAATGCGACGGCGCAGACTCATAGCCAGCTTCGCTTATCGTGAAGTACCACACGCCGTCGCCGCGGGCGAACCGCCATACGGCCGCAATGTCCTGGCGAACTCCCGTAGGCGACCCGACGAACCTCCCACCGGTGCAAACACTCACAGCCACCAGGACGCTTGTGAAACCGTACGCCGCGATCCCCGACCACACCGCAGCGTTCCCACGCTTACGGGCACGGTCCAACATATTGGGTGCATGGAGAGAAGTTTAGTGTATAGTCCTTTGTCATGCCCGTAGGCGTCACGCAATCGGCGGCAGTATAAAGCGTGGCCATTGGATTGCTATAACACGCCTGTGGCGTATTGTCGAAGCATAGGCGTCCAGCATACCCTGGCTGGCATTTGTTTATTGTGTTAGTGTGAAGGTTTATATACGCTGTACCGCCGCCTGGCGCAAGCACTGGAATGCACCCGGAGCAGTTAGAAGTGTTTGATAGGCAACAGTGGTCGTTTTGGAAGTTTGCGTGGGCCACGACCGCGATGCCGACGACGGTGGTGACGGCCGTGATCACAAATACAAACCCAATTAGTATTAGTCGCGACATGATCAATCTCCTTTGCTGCGGATTCGCCGAAACCTTAGATAGAGAAACATAGCCAAGCATGCACAGGTTGTGCCGACTGCCAGAATCACTGCTAATGTAGCTACCCCCCGCGTCCTCGGCGTGCGATCTTCCCATCCGCTTATGCGAACCGAGCCTGTCACCGAATCCTGGATTGTGGTGCCCGCGGGAAGCTCGACGTCAAAGATAGACACCTCAAAGACGCGGTTGAGGCTCACGTCTGTTACCTTAATCGTGGCTTGCTGAAGCCAATCATTCGCAGTGACGGGCGGCGCCTTATGATCTCCGGGAGCGAACGCGCGTCTAACAGCGCTGTCAAGAAGAAAGGCGCCATCGTTGGTGTGCGCTTTATACGTCATCGACAAGCAGCCCGCGATCGTCGCGTCCGTGTGCCGGGTAGCAGCCATCACCGGCAGAAACGAGAGACGACGATCAAAGGCGAACGACATCGCTTGGCCGCGCGGCAGCACAAGGTCAATCAGAAGAACATCACCTGAGGTTGCCCAGGCGGCGGACGTAATGCGGCCTTGTGCAAGCAAGGTAGGGATGTCCAACTTAGCGTCGAACGTCCCAAATGAACGTAGATCCATGGCGTCGAACGATCCCATTTGATTGTTCCTGTGAATCCATGCCTGTTTCATGTCCTTGGAGTACTGCGTCCAGATGCCGTCTATGAAGAAGAATGTCATCGGCGGACCCCGATCCGGGCTCATATCCGCGCGTAGCTTGGATGGCGCAATCCATGTTTCCATATTCAGCACTGCTCGCTTCGCCATGAATGAAATCGCAACCAGCCCGTTCCGCTCTTCTCGGTGTTCTTTGTCGTCGTTACCTGGCGTTTCCGTAACTGTCTGGACGCGAGCATGAATGGTCTTGAATGACGCATAGTTGCTCTCAATGCCCGCGCTGACGAGCTGTAATGCTTCCTTTGCGTCAATCGCGTGTACCGCAGGCGCTGATGCCAAGGCCAGAAGCGCAAGCGGTGCCACGGATAGAAGGCTCGTCCATGCTTGAGGCCTCATCGGTCCTCCACGTGGTTGACGAATCGTAAGGGGGCGGCGACGACGCGAACGACGATCTCCGGCTGTGCGAGATCATCGGTCGTCAAAAGGATCTTCCCGGAAAGTGTAGCGTGCGGCGCGGCCCGCGCGTCGATAGAGACGATCAGCGACGCGGTAGGCGCATCGGCGACAGTCGCAATGATTGCTGGGTCGCTCACGGAGCATTTCAGAATACGCACCGGCGCACCGTCGGTCCGACGAACAACGACGCGCCGCTGGAGATCCTTGCCGCGGTCGGGAAAGAAGACGAGCCGAGGTTCGACCTCAAATTGCGAACGGGCGTTCCACCGCACGCAGGTGCGCGCCGAGTGCTCCGTTTCGCCGGTCTGTGCTACCGCCGTGAGGTAGGAGGTGACCGTGCCGGCGGGCGCTTCAAGGGCCGATCTTAGCCGGACGGAGTACGTGGCGACCACAATGCCGTTCTCGTCTACCTGAATGAGTGGCTCTTTGTCCGCCTCGCAGAGGAGCGTGCCATCGTCGCAGGACACTGACTTGAGAGCCGGCAGTGTCTTCTCGCCGCGAGCGTAGGTCAAAAGGCGAAGCGTTGAGTCAACGTTCGGATCGATCGCGAGAAGGATATCGTCCTGCTCGAAGCCGATGGCACGATAGCCGTTTGTGACTACTTGGCATTCCTGAAACAGCCCAGCGTCGTCGAAGAGGCGACAGGTGACGCGATGCCGGCCGAGGCGGCCGGCCATGTTCAGGGCGAGTGTCAATTTAGTTTCGCCCAATGGCGCGATGTCCCGGGACTCTAAATCTGCGGACACACATCCACAGGACGTCTCGAGCGTCGTCACCACGACCCTTTGGTCTCGCGGATTGTGCAGCGGAAGCGTTGCTTCGACTCGTAGCGGGTCGCTGTCGATAAAGACAGGATTCAAGACATGAGGTCCGACACTTTCGTCGGGAACCTCTGCCAAAGGCGTCGTCGGAGCGCCAGGGCCACGACCAAGCATCGCACAGCCACTTGACGCTACGATTGCGACCACGCAGGGGACGGCGGTCAGCAGAACCGCGCCGAGAGTGACGCTGACCACTCCGTAAGGCAAATGGAGCGAGCGAAGAGGTCCGTGCCGAGTGCCCATCCCCACCTCCACCGAGTTGGGAGCTATGAGCTAGGAGCTAGCTTCTGCAACAAAAGAACTGAGACTCTGAAGAACGCTCTAGTGCTCAATCATATCAACTCTGCGACGATTGCAAGGTTTCGCAGGATTCTTTGCAACTTCTTTTGGGGGGTAGAACCTAGGGAAAACCCTTGGATTCGACCAGCGTTGAGTACGCGACGCATCAAGCGCTCGACATACGATGCCCGGCTACTGGCTGTCATCCTCCAGCAAATGGCAATAGCTCTCATACCGCCGCACGTCGAGCAAATCGTCGGCCACGGCGTTTTTCACGCCGCAGTCGGTTTCGTGGGTGTGGGTGCAGTCGGGGAGAGCAGAGACGCAGAATTCGCAATGTCGCCGACATGCGTAGTCTTCGCATCTCGGAAAGTTGTTGTCAAGGGTTTCGCGCAAATATCACTTAATAACAAGTCATGTTCGTTGATGCTTTCTGGGTCGGTTTGTGGAACGAAGAATCGCAGCCTTTGTCCGTCGCAAGAAAGGACCAGGCAGTGGACACACTCGGAATCGCGGACGGACCGTGATGCACGCACTCTCTACCCCCAATGAATAATGACACGTGTCGCCAGTTGCGATGAAGTCGTTCGCTTTTTCGGGTCCGATGGCCTTTGCAATCTCTTTGCGGAGACGGCAGACCACCATCGGACGCAAACGGACGAACGCGTCACGGGAGGACATTCGGGCGCGGACCAACGCCAGAAGTGCTCTGAAGAGCGCCCGCGGCAGCCATACCGGCTGCCGGCCGATCAGTATTCCGTAACGACGTTCACGCCGCTCCCCGGTAAGCACCAGGGTCGGCATCCATCCATTCGTCTTCATGCGAACGCCTCCCGCCAGACTGGCTCGCGCACAACGGGGTGGTAACGTAGCACTCCGTGTGGTTCGTCGAGAAATGGCGGGCAAACCGGACAGGCAAAATTCCCACTTTTTTGGAGATGGGCCGCCCGAAGACGGACGTTCCAGCGGCGGGGCGCTGGCCCCTATACCTTGACCGCGAAACTGCGTCCAACCCAGCTCCGTGGAACGAATGGCCAGATGAGCATGCAGTTGCTGAAGGGACTTCAGTGACGGCTACTCGCTGTCATCCTCCAGCAAATGGCAATAACTCTCATACCTACGCACGTCCAGCAAATCGTCGGACACGGCGTTCTTGACGCCGCAGTCGGTTTCGTGGGTGTGGGTGCAGTCGGGGAAGCGGCAGCGATCGACGAAGGGGCGGAGGTCGCGAAAGAAGCCGGCCACTTCGGCCGGGATCACGTCCCAGAGCTGGAACTGGCGGATGCCGGGCGTATCGACCACGTAGCCGCCGCCGGAGAGGCGGAATAGCTCGGCCGTGGTGGTGGTGTGCTTGCCCTTTTGGGTCTCCTCGCTGACTTCGGCCACGCGCAGGTCGAGCCGGGCATCGACGGCGTTGAGCAGCGACGACTTGCCCACGCCGCTTTGGCCGCAGACGGCGCTGGCCTGGTCTCGCATCTGGCGGCGCAGGCGGTCGATGCCAAAGCCGGTCTTGGCGCTGACCAGGAGCACGCGGTAGCCCATCTGCCCGTACACGCCCACGAGCGGCTGGAGGCTGGCCGGATCGACGAGGTCGATCTTGTTGATGCAGATGACCGGGGGGATGCGGGTCTTCTCGGCTGTGACCAGGAAGCGGTCGATCAGGTGCGGCTTGATGTCCGGCTCGGCGGCACTACCGATGATGAGGAGCTGATCGATGTTGGCCACCAGCACGTGCTGACGCCCGCGGCTGGCGCGGCTGATGACGCCGCGGCGCGGCTCGACGCGCTCGATGATCCCCTCGGCGATCGCTTCGCTGGTGGGTTCCGGACGAAGCAGCACCCGGTCGCCGGCGACGACGACGTTTCGCAGATCGGTGGAGAGCGTCTTCAGCAGCCGCCGCGTGGCGCAGAGATACTGCTTTCCCTCGGGAGTTTCGACAAGGATCTTCAGCCCTCGCACGGCGACCACTCGCCCGGCCAGACAAGCTTCGTCCACCGCCCGCAAGACGCTGACGCCGGCGTTTTCGCCCACCACTTGCTCGCCGACCACGGTGCGGCGGCGGGAGAGTTCGCCCTTGCCGCTGATCCGCTCGTCGGCGGGCGCGTCTTCTTGGCGCGCGGTTTCGTAGTTCCGCGTCCAGTCGGTCTTTCGTGCCCGAGGGGTGCGGTTCTTGCGGAAGTTGGCGCGGAATTTCTCTTTCTTCTTGCTCACGGCGCAATAAAAAAAGGCGCAGCTTGCGCCTCCCGTGGAACGCCGGGTGGGTGACACGCCAGCGAAGGTCTGGGTTCGGGCAATTACTTTTCCTCTTTTTTCTCTTCCTCCTCTTCCCAGTCCTCGTCTTCGTCTTCGTCCCAATCCTCTTCGTCTTCGTCGTCTTCCCAATCCTCTTCCTCTTCGTCTTCGTCGTCTACTTCTTCCCACTCCTCCTCTTCGAGGTCGTCGTCCTCCTCGTCGTCCTCTTCGTCCTCGAGATCGTCATCGTCGTCGTCCTCCAACTCCTCGTCGTCGTCTTCGTCGAGGTCTTCATCGGCGCGCGGATCGACCCCTGGACGGTCGGTCAGCGGTAGTGCGGCGGGAAAGGCCAGCAGTTCATCCTGCACGTCGTGGGCGGTGGAGAGCAACGCAATCTTCACGGCTGACTCCTCTTTGATGTCCGTGGGATCGTGGGAAACCTGTAACAACAGTGGCTCGGATTGTATTGGCTCGGATTCGACTGCGACGGCTCCGCGTCGCAGAGAGGCCCGCGGCAGTTCGTCGAGGCTCCGCAGGCCGAACGCTTGCAGAAATTTCTTGGTGGTTCCGTAAAGGAAAGGCCGGCCTAATTCCGGCGAACGTCCCGCAATCCGCACCAGGTCGCGCTCACCCAATTGCCTGAGCATCTCACCGCACTGCACGCCGCGAATCGCCTCCAGTTCCGCCCGCAGCACGGGCTGCCGATACGCGATCACCGCCAGGGTTTCCAGCGCCGAAGTGGACAGCCGCACTTGGCTGGGCAAGGCATGCAGCCGCCGCAGCCAGGGGCTGTAGCAGGGCCGCGTCATCAGTTGGAAACCGTGGGCCACCTCCTCCACGCGAAAGGCCGCTCGCTCGCCCGCGTCCCGGCCGCCGGGGCCGTCGCCATCGTAAAGCTCGTTCAAGCGTCGCACTAATGTACGCGCCTGAGTGCCATCCGCCAAGCCGGCTAGTTCGGCCAGCCGCCGACTGCTCAGCGAGCCGCCGGCCATCAGCAAAACCGCCTCGAGCCGGGCCAGCGCCGCGTCGCGAGACAGCTCTCCGTCGGCCGTTCCCGCGGGCACTCGGTGCGCGCTCCGCCGCAGTCCCCACGGCCGAGCCGCCGCCGGCCGTTGATCGGCGGCGCCGCGGCGCGATTGCAGACCGCGCTTCGCCCCCCAGCCGCGCGTCGTCTCCAAGCCGCGCGTCGTCTCCGAGCTGCGCGGCGACGTTCCTTTCGTGCGAAATCGGATCATGGCGCCCCGAGCGGCAACGCCGAAAACGCCGTGAGGCGGCTCGCCAGCGACCGCTTCGCCGACGACTCTCCGTAAACTTAGGCGGAGCAGGAGGATTCTGGCAAGCCCACCACGGGGGGCCGCTTCGGCAATCTCACGGGGGACCGCGCCGGCCATTCAACGGCCGGACCGTGGCGGCGCGATCGGGTTATTCGGGTCCGCGGGACCCCGAAAGAGCGGAGACCCTGGGAAACGCTTGCCGGAACAAAGACGGAGACCATCAGGCTGCCTAAGATAGAAGTAGACGCTCTTTGAGCTTGGTGAGGGTTTTGCTGCCTCTCGTCGGAGCCATCCCGTGCACTGGTTGACGGGCTGTATCGGCCGCATGCTTTTCCCGGCGCTCTTCGCGCTGGCGGCGCTCGACGCCGGCGCCGCCGCCCAGGCGGCCGACGACCACTACTACGTTGTGCCGCTGATCGAGCTGCACACCGTCGAAGGCACACTGCCGGCGAGCGAAGGGGGCACGTGGAACCGCTGGCAGCGGGTGCGTGCCGAGACGTTGCGGCCGAGCGTAACCCTCGACGGCCCGGGCGAGGCTTACTTGCAGTTGCCGGCCGATTGGCAAGGCGGGCCGGGATATGTTCGCTTGGCGGTGCTCGCCGTGCGGGCGCCCGCGGCGCGGGATGAGGCCGGCGGGCCGAAAGCCCCGCCGCCCGTCCAGGGCCGCCTCGCCCTGCCGAAGAGCGATCTGTCCGGGATGGCGCCGATTCGGTTCACCATTCCGGCCGCCGCTGCGCGCGGCGACGCCGAGATTCGGCGGCGATTTCACGAGGCGGAAGAGAGCCACTTCGGCCGGCTGCTCGACGCCGGGCTCGACGTCGGCCTCGACGTCGGCCTCGTCGGCGGCGCGTGGTTCCGCCATCGGCTGCGCCAGGCGCGCATCGCTCAAGGCAAGCCGCCCGACTTGCCGTCGGGCTCGCAGACTCCGTCCTTGGACGACACCTTCAGCCTGTTGGCCCCCGAGCGAGGGTTCAGCGAGCGCCTGCCACTGACCATCGCGGGCCTGGCCGCGACGAAGGATGAGCCCACGTTGCCGCTCAAGTCGCTCCGCGCCGTGTTGCCGCGGCCGTTCCCCGCGGCGGAGGCGCCCCAGCAGCAGCCGCCCGCCATCGACGTGCTCGCGCCGCGAGTGCCGCACGACCAATATGCCATCCTCTTTCCGTCGTTCGGCGGCATGGTTGGCGGCATGGACGAATGGGACTCTTTGGGGACGGAGCTGATGGCCTATTTCCTCGGCAACGCGGCCGACCGGCAGATTGGCCCCTGGTATCGGCGGCAGATGTGCATCGAAGTCACGCCGCTGGACCGTTTGCTGGGGCCTAAGTTGGTGGCCAGCGCCGCGCTGACCGGATCGGACCCCTACTTCGACGTGGGCACCGACGTGGCGGTGCTGTTCGAGGCCAAGAATGTCGAGGGGGTGCAGAAGTACTTTCGCGCCAAGCAACAGGTGGGCAAGCTCGCCACGCCGGGCGCCGAGGAGGTGAGCGGCACCGTGGCAGGCGTCGAATACGTCGGCTTTCGCTCGCCGGACCGCCGGATTTGTTCCTACCTGTTCACGATGGGCAACGTGGTCGGCGTGACGAATTCACTGGTCCAACTGCGCCGGCTCGTCGAGACGGCACAGGAGAAGACGCCGAATCTCGCCGGGTCGGCCGAGTATCGGCTCTTTCGCGGCCGGCACCCGCGCGGCGAAGAGACCGGCTTTCTCGTGCTCCCCGAAGCGGCGCTGCGGCAGTGGCTCAGCCCCAGGTGGCGCGTGGCCTCGTCGCGCCGCACCCGCGCCGCCGCCTGGCTGAACGAGCTGCAGGCCGAGCAGCTCGACGACCTGGTGGCGGGCCGAATCGAGCCGGCCGGCCGGGCGATCTCGCGCGAGATTCCCGGCCTGGGCAAGCTGAGCGTACACCCCGGCGGCGTGCGGTCTTCCCTCTACGGCACGCTGGAGTTCATGACGCCGATCGCGGAGCTGGAGATCGGCGGCGTCTCGCAGGCCGAGGCCGACGCCTACCACCGCTGGCGCGGGCAGTTCGCGGAGCGCTGGCAAGGCTTCGTAGCCCCCTTGGCGCTGCAAGTGACGGCGAAGCCCGAGCGGATTTCGCTCTCGGCCAGCATGCTGCCGATGCCGGACAACGGCCGCGTGCAGGCCATCGCGCGCCTCGCCGGCAAGGCCGCGCTCGCTCAACAGGATATAAGCCGCGGTCCCGACGGCATTCTGCACGCCGCGGCGGCTTTCGACGTGAAGTCGGAACTCTGGCGAAACCTGGGGCAGTTCATGGACTTGTTCCTGGGCATCGCCGGCTCGCATCGGTCGGTCGGCCCCGCGGTGTCGATCCATTGCGATGAGAGTCCCGCGTGGGCGCGGCTGGCCGCGGCGGCGAATCCCGCGGCCTTTTGGCAGGGCCGCGACGAGGAACTGCCCCTGACGGTTGAGGCCGACGTGGCAGATTTCGAGATGAGCCGCCGCATCCTGGCCTCGTTCCATCGGCAGAAGCGGGTTTTGTTTGGCAGTTCGTTCACGCGGGAAGCCCGCCGCCATGAGGGGCTCGACTACTTCAAGGTGCAGGGAGGATTCTTGGGCGACGAGGTGCCGAAGCTGTACGAGGCGGCCGGGCCGGCGGGACTCATGATCTCGCTCGGCGATGCGAGCGTACGGCGAGCGCTCGAGCGGCAACTCGTAGGCAAGAGTCGTCACAGCGGGCCGGGCGAGGCGCCGCCGCTGCTCGGCCAACACCTGGCGATCAACGCGCAGCGGACGGCGATGGACGTCGCCGAAAGACTGCTCGGCACCGACGTGGAGCGCCGTCCGCCGGCCCGTTCGTGGAGCAACCTGCCGATCTTGGAGGAGTGGCGGCGGCGCTATCCCAAAGAGGACCCCGTGGCCTTGCACCAGCGGTTCTGGCACGTGGCACTCGAGTGTCCCGGCGGCGGCAAGTATGCGGCGGCGACGCCTGGCGGGCTGCTCGAATCGACGGTGTTCGGTCGCCCTGCCGACCCGCGGAAGACGGACCGCAAGGCGGGGCCGCTCGATCTGATTCGCCTGCTGCGGCTGGGTGCGACCTTCGAGAAGAACGGCCTGGCCATGCGTGCCGAGATCGACCGGGCCGCTGTCAAGCAGGCCGCGGGAAAGAGCGAGTGATCGGGCGATAGAAGCCCGGCTTCTCCAAGAAGCCGGGCTTCTGCGTAACGACGATGCCCGGCGATACCATCGCCGGCTTTACTGGCCGGCGACGATGAGCGTGGCCGCCTGGCGGACCGCCGTATAGCTGAGCAGCATCGCGGCCGAGTGGGTCAGCGGCCGCGGCTCGCCGTGGACGACGGGCACCGGGCACGCTGGGTCGGGGTGCGTGTAGTTCAGCGTTACCGGCACGGCCCCTTGTTCCAATGCCAGCACGGCTGCAACCGCCTCCACCGCGCCGGCCGCCCCGCCGAGGTTTCCGAAAAAGCTCTTGGGAGCAGTCACCGGCACGCCGGGGAGCACTTGCCCGATGGCCGCCGCCTCCATGCGGTCGCCGCCGATGGTGCCCAGGCCCTGGGCGCTGATGAAGCCGATCTCGCCGGGACTCAGGCCGGCGTCGCGGAGGGCCGCGGACATCGCCTGAGTCAGCGGCCGTGGGTCGAGAGTCGTTGGCGTGGCGGCTCGGCTCGCTGCAGAAGTCTCGCGTGCAGAAGTCCCGCTCTCATCATCGCCACGAGAACGGCTTCCGACTCCGTGGGCCGCTCCAGGGGCCGCTGCGCCATAGCCGGGCAAGCGGGCCAGAATCTTCGCCCCGCGGGCCTCGGCGTGGCGGCGGCTCTCCAGCACCAGCGCCGCCGCCCCTTCGCCGCGCACCTGGCCGTCGCGGCGGAGGTCGAACGGACGCGGCGCCGCCCCCACTCCCCGCGCCAGCGACAGCTCGTCGAGCACCTGCTGGCGGGCCCAATCGAAGGGATCGGTGAGCGAGCTGGCGCCGCCGGCGATCATCACATCGGCCGCGCCGCGCTCGATCACCCGCATCGCCTCGGCGATGGCCATCAGGCTCGAGACTTCGTTGTGATGATGCGTGTTGTTCGGCCCGCGGGCGTCCAGCACGATCGACACGTGCGAGGCAACCAGGTTGGGCAACGTCCGCAGCATGCCGAGGGGAAAACCCGTTTGCACGCGAGCCTGCCAGGCGGCCATGTCCGTCTGTCCGTCCTTGATGCAGCCGACGTAGTAGGCGGCGGCCTCTGCGGGGGAGGTGCACATGTTGTCGGCGCCGAAGACGGCCCCGACGCGGTCGGGATCGACCTTGCCCTCCGCCAGGCCGGCCGCGTCCCAGGCCTGCTGCGCCGCGACGACCCCCATCTGCATGGAGCGGGACATGATCTTCAGGCTCTTGCGATGCTGCTTGGCGATGAACTCCTTGGCGTCGAAGTCACGGACCTCGCCTGCCAGGTGCACGCGCAGGCCGGCGGGGTCGGACGACGTGATCGGCCCCACGCCGCTGCGCGGCTGCCGCAGGGCGGTGGAGAACGCCTCGAGGCCGATCCCCAGGGGGCTGACCACTCCCAGGGCGGTAACGACGATCTCGGGTCGGGCCGACATGCCAAGCCAGAAAGATGGTCGGAGTCTGAAGTCTGTCGATTCTATCGACCCAGGAAGCTGGGGAGAATGCGTGGCAGGTCGATTTGCCCGTAAAGTAGCCATCTCGCTCCGCGAGATGGTCGGCGTGGCCGCCTCGCTCGGCGAGTCTGCGGCGCCTTGCGGAGCGAGTTGCCAGCTCATCTCGCGGAGCGAGATGGCTACTATAAGAATCGCCAAGGGCGGCGCCGCTGGTTATATTGATCCTCCGCCTGCCAACCCGCCACCCTGCCGCTGAGGTACTGGATGCGACGCACGTGGACGATCCTGTTCATCGCCCCAACGCTGCTGCTGGCGGTCTCTTGGTTGGCCGGCTTTGACGACTCCGACGGAGTTGTTCCACCCACCACCGCTGCGGAGCCGGACCGCGCGGCGAAGGACGCGCTTCCCGCGACCGACCGCTCGCCGGTCGCCCTGGCCCTGACGCCGGACGAGAAGTGGCTCGTCACCGCCAACCAGACGTCCGGCACCATCTCGCTCGTTGATGTGGAAGCGGGCGTCGTCGTTGCCGAGGCCGCGTGCGGCAAGCGCCCCTCGGGCATCGCCGTCACTCCCGACGGCCGGCAGGTGCTCGTCACCGCGATGGAGAGCGGCGGGCTGACGATCTTCAAGCTCGCCGACGGCAAGCTCGCGCCGGCCGGGCAAGTGCGGCTCGGCTTCGAGCCGCGCGGCGTGGCCGTCTCGCCCGACGGCAAGCGAGCCTACGTCGCGCTGACGGCGGCCAATGCCGTGGCGGTGGTCGATCTGGAGCAGAAGAAGGAGACGAAACGCATCGAAGTGGACCGCTGGCCGCGCTACGTAAGCCTGTCTCGCGACGGCGCGAAATTGGCCGTCGGCTGCAGCGGCTCGGGCAGCATTGTCGTCGTCGATACGGCGAAGGGCGAGGTGGCCTTCAGCCAGAGCTTCGAGAGCATCAACATCGGCCACCTGCACGTCTCGGCCGACGGCCAGCGGGTCTACGCGCCCTCCATGGTCTATCGGCAAAACCCGGTCAACGTGCGGAACATCCGCCTAGGCTGGGTGCTGGCCACGCGGATCGGCTACATCCGCCTGGACAAGCCGGCGCGGCGGTTCGCCATCGCGCTCGACGTGCCGCGCAAAGCCATGAGCGATCCCTACGGAATCGGCCTGACCGCCGACGAGCAGTGGATGGCCTGCACGTCGTCCGGCACGCACGAGTTGCTGGTCTATAAGCTCGACCGCGTGCCGTTCGGCGATACGCCCGGCCCGGGCGACCTGGTCGAACCTCGGCTGGCCGGCGATCCCAAGGCTTTCTACCGGGTCGAGCTAGGTGGCCGGCCGATGGGGCTCGCAGTCGCTCGCGACGGCCGGGTGTTCGTCGCCAACTACCTGCTCAACTCCGTGCAGGTCGTCGATCTGGCGAAGCGGGCGGTGGCCCGGACGATCGACCTGGGGGGCCCGCGCGAGCCGTCGCTGGCCCGGCGGGGCGAGGCGGTCTTCTACGATGCCCGGCACAGCCTCGACCAGTGGTACAGTTGCCACAGTTGCCACTACGAGGGGGGCGGCAACTCGGTGACGATGGACACTCGCAACGACGGCAGCGACCGGACCTTCAAGACGGTGCTGCCGCTCTATAACGTTACCCGCACCGGCCCTTGGACCTGGCACGGTTGGCAGACGGACCTGCGGGCGGCCGTCAATAAGTCGATCACCGACACGATGCAAGGCCCTCGGCCCAGCGAGGAAGACGTGACCGCGCTGATCGCCTACTTGGAGACGCTCAAAGCCCCGCCCAGCCCCCATCGCGGGCCAGGGGGCGAACTGTCAGCCGCCGCACTCCGCGGCCAGACCGTCTTCCGTAGCGAGAAGGTCGGCTGCGCGAACTGCCACAGCGGGCCGCTGTTCACCGACGGGCAAATCCACGACGTGGGCCTCGGCTCGCCCAAGGACGTCTACAAGGGCTTCAACACGCCCTCACTCTTGGCTGTGCACAACAAGGTCCGCTATCTGCACAACGGCCGGGCCAAGAGCCTGGAAGAAGTGCTCACCGAGTACCACAACCCGGCCAAGGTCACGGGCTTGGGCGAGCTTTCGGCCGACGAGCGGAAGGATTTGATCGAGTACTTGAAGTCGCTGTAGCGCTCTGTCGCGGCTGACTCTGCAAGGTAGCCGAAGTCGCCAGACTTCGGGAGTGCCTGAACTCTGGCGAGTTCAGCTACTGCGATTGCCGCGGCAGGTTATGAGGCAAGGCGCTCGGCCCCGGCCGTCATCGGCGACGTGATCCATTCGCGCGGCTGGTAGTACGCGCAGTTCTGCATCACGAGATCGGCCTCGACGCGGAAACAGAGCCGTTCCCAGTCGATCATGTCCAGCAAGTAGAATTGCGGCTCGTCGATCCGCACCTTGATGGCGTACGTCCCGGGGGACAGGCCGCACGTCGGCAGCCGGAGGCCGATCTCGTGGTCTCCGGGCGCGAGGTCG
>JBGQHD010000005.1:0-21684 GCA_041497795.1 Planctomycetia bacterium | reverse complement strand
CTTTCGCATCCTGGCCGGAGGCGGGGGCGTTCCCGCCGGCAAGTACAAGATCGTGATCCTGGCCCTGGAGCCGGCCCCCCGCGATCAGCCGACCGAGACCGGCGAAGTCGATGCCCTGAACGGAGCCTATTCGCTGGAGCACACGCCGCTGGTGCGCGAGATTGGCAGGGACAGCCACGACCTGGGGACCATCGACCTGGAGAACGCCGGCGGCTGAGCAGACGTGTTTCCTCGTTCCGAGGCTCCTCGGTTCCTCGTTCCGAAGCTCCGCCTGGGAACGAGAAGGGCCTTACTTCCCGCCCAGCACCCAGAAGTGGAAGCGGACGATCTTCATGCCGGCGCTTTTGGCCAGCTTGCCGACCGTGGTCTTGTCGTCCTTCACGAACGGCTGCTCGTTGAGCACCCGCTCGGCGTAGAAGTTGCGCAGCCGGCCTTCGACCATTTTGTCGATGATGTTATCGGGCTTGCCTTCCTTGCGGGCGGCCTCGCTGAGGATTTCCCGCTCCTTGGCCACGACGGCCGGGTTCAGGTCTTCGATGGCCACCACGTCGGGCCGCATGGCCACGATCTGCATGCCGAATTCCTTGACCAGCTCGTCGTTGTTGCCGCCTTGCACCTCGATCAGCACGCCCTTGGTGCCGTCGTGGTGCACGTAGCCGCCGCAGGTGCCGGCCACGCGGACGATCCGTGGCACGCGGAACACCTCGCGGATTTGCCCGGTCAGGTCGTTGAACTGCTCGCCCAGGGTGTGCCCCTTGCGGCTGGGCGAGGGCTGCTTGAGCAGCTCGTCGGCCGTGGCGGCGCCCGGGCCGGTGGCCAACTGCTTGGCCAGGTCGGCGGCCAACTGTTTGAAGGCCTCGTTGCTGGCCACCGGGGCGCTTTCGCACTGCAATTCGATCATCGCGCCGACACCTTGCGACAAGCCGGCGCAGATTTCGATGCGGCCGAACGACGTCTCGCGCTCGCCGCGCGTCTCGCGAAACTTCTCCCCCTCCTTGCGGAGCATTTCGACGGCCTTGTCGGCGTCGCCGCCGGCCTTCTGCAGGGCCTCCTTGCACTTCATCATCGGCAAATTGGTGCGCTCTCGCAGCGATTTGACGGCGGCGGCGGATACTTCGGCCATGCTATCGACTCCGTTGTGACTATGCCGTGGAAGCCGCAAACGCATCGGCTCCAGCGAATGTGCAGTGAAGATGTCTATTGACCGTCAGCGATGCGACCAGGTTCGCGGACGGCCGCATGACCCCTCGGCCGCCGTCGATTGTGCGTCCGGCAATGAACCACAAGGACACAAAGAGCACGAAGAAGAGAAAACCGTACGCCCTTCGACCTTTGTGTCCTTAGTGCTCTTTGTGGTTGTTGTCTTCGTCGTCGCTAGCTGTTCGACTCTGTTCGACTTGGCGGCTGGCTCGAGCATTCTGCGGGGGGTATCCAGGGCTCGCGACAATCGATGACTTGCGTGCTCACTTAGTCCTTGTCCGGAGTGCCATTGTCGGCGGCGGCCTTCCCGCCTCCCTTGCCTTCGAGGACCGCATCGGCCAGCCGGCCGGAGATCAGCTCGATCGAGCGGATGCTGTCGTCGTTGCCGGGGATCGGCAGGTCGATCACGTCCGGGTCGCTGTCCGTATCGATCAAGGCCACGGTCGATATGCCCATCTTGTTGGCCTCTTTGACCGCGTTGTGCTCCTTGCTGGGATCGATGATCACCAGGCACTCCGGCAGCCGGCTCATGGTGCGGATGCCGTTGAGATTGCGATACATCTTGCGGTACTCGCGGTTGAGCGACGACTGCATCTTCTTGGAGTAGCCGGCGATCTTCTCGCTCTTGAGGATGCCTTCCAGCTCCTCCAGCCGGCCCAGGCGGCTGCGGATGGTGGCGAAGTTGGTCAGCGTGCCGCCGAGCCAGCGGTCATTGACGTAGGGCATGCCGCACCGCGAGGCCTCGCGCTCCACCGGATCGGCCGCCTGCCGCTTGGTGCCGACGAACAGGATCAGGCTGTTGTTGGCCGCCACGCGGCTGAGATACTTGTTCGCCCGCAGGAGGCCGCGCAGCGTTTCGCGGATGTCGATGATGTGAATCAGGTTCTTCTTGGCGTAGATGTAGGGCCGCATCTTGGGGTTCCAGCGGCTGGAACGGTGCCCAAAGTGCACTCCCGCTTCGATCATTTGCTTGACCAGGACTTGAGCCACGCGTTCCTCCAGGGTGAAACAAGACACACCGGCGAATCGTCCCGGGCAGGGCCGCGGCAACTCGGCCGCAGTGCCAAGTACGGGATGTCCGGCGTTGGGTACAGTTCGGCCAGAGTTTGGACGCCAGAGTTTGGACGTTCGTGTGGGCCTTCCCGCAGCGGGCCGTGCGCCACGGAAAGCATAAGATGCTATCGGTTTAGGTCGAGGGCGTCAATTGCGGCCAGTCGTTGGTCGATAGCCGTAGCCTGACTCTCCGAGTCGGGCGGGCAAACCAAGTGCGCGACTCGGAAAGTCAGGCTACGGCGCGTGGAGCGAGATCGTCGGATGGGCCGTTTTCCTCGCCGAAGCCTTCACTCAAGAGGCTCCCAACCGCATAATGGCGGTCGCTGTCGTTGCCCGCGGTTGATCTGAAAGTCATCCCGATGAGTTCGCCCCAACACGCCGCTTGTTGCCCCGGCCGCGCCCCGCGGGCCGTCTCGCGCCGCGAGATGCTGCGGGCCAGCGCGAATGGGTTCGGCTGGCTGGCGCTTTCGGCCATGTTGGCCGACGGCGCTCGGGCGGAGCCGCGCCCTGGCACCGCCTATCAGGAGGCTGACGCCCCCCACTCGCCGGGAAGCTCGCGGCCGCATTTTCGGGCGCGGGCGAAGAACGTCATCTTCTGCTTCATGGACGGTGGCGTCTCGCACGTCGATTCGTTCGACCCCAAGCCGAAGCTGGCCGAGCTGGACGGCAAGGACACCGGCAAGGTCGACAACCCGACGGCCAATACCAATCGCAAGTGGCTGCAAAGCCCCTGGAAGTTCGCACGCCACGGCCGCTGCGGCATGCCGGTGAGCGAGCTGTTCCCGCACATTGCCACCTGTGCCGACGACCTGGCCGTCGTTCGCTCGATGAAGGCCGATCTGCCGATCCATTCCACCGGCGTGCTCTTCCTGCACACCGGGCACAACAACGCCGGCCGGCCGAGCCTCGGCTCGTGGGTCACCTACGGCCTGGGGAGCGAGAACCGCAACCTGCCCGGCTTCCTGGTGCTGAGCTTTGGCGTCGTGCCCTGCGGCGGGCTGGAGAACTTCTCCAGCGGCTTTTTGCCCGCCGACCAGCAGGCCACGCTGCTGCGGGCCGACGGCACGCCGCTGGAGAACCTGGTGCCCGGCGACCGCGACGCGGCCGTGCAGCGGACCAAGCTCGAGCTGCTGCGGCGGCAGGACGAGGCCTTCTCCCGCGATCTGGGCGGCAGCCAAACCGCCGCGGGCGACGCCGTCGAATCGGCCATCCGGAACTACGAGATGGCCTACCGCATGCAGTCGCTCGTGCCCGACGTGCTCGACCTCTCCCGCGAGACGGAGCACACGCAGCGCCTGTACGGCATCGACTCGAAGGTCCCCTCGCAGCGACTGTACGGCATCCAGTGCCTGCGTGCCCGGCGGCTGATCGAATCGGGCGTGCGGTTCGTCGAGATCACCTGCCCGCCCGGCGCATCCAACGGCGCCTGGGACCAGCACGGCAACCTCAAAGGCGGCCACGAGAAGAACGCCCTGGACACCGACCAGGCGATCGCCGGGCTAATCAAAGACCTCAAAGCCCGCGGCCTGTTCGATGAAACGCTGATCGTCTGGGCCGGCGAATTCGGCCGCACGCCGCACTCCACCGGCCGCGACGGCCGCGACCATCACCCCGAAGGCTTCACCGTCTGGCTGGCCGGCGGCGGCGCCAAGGGGGGCACCATCTACGGCGCGACCGACGAGCTAGGCATGCACGCCGTGGACAAGGTGGCCACCATGCACGACTTGCACGCCACGATCCTGCACCTCTTGGGCATCGACCACGAGAAACTCACCTTCCGCTACAGCGGCCGGGATTTCCGGCTGACCGACGTGCACGGCAGCGTGATCCGCGAAATCGTGGGATAGCGAGGCACATTCCAGCCCGAGGGCCGCGCCATGCAAACCCTGATTAATGCCAAGACCTTGCGGGCGGAGCTCCAAAGCGTAATCCGGCGGGTGCAGAAAGGAGAACGCTTCACGGTGCTGTACCGCAGTCGGCCCGCTTGCGAGATCGTTCCCGTCAATGGGGGCGCGGCGCCCGGTGGAGACCTGAAAGACGAGCCGCTGTACAAGGCCGCGGCGCTGGGCCGCTCGCAGGACCGGCGCACCGCCGCGGACCACGACGAACTGCTCTACGGCCGCTCGCGATGAAGGCGCTCTTCGTCGATACGGCCGGGTGGATGTGCCTGGCCGATGCGAGCGACCCGGAGCACAAGGCCGCGCGGCACGCCCGCGACGAGTGGCTCGGTGTCGGAGGGCTGCTGATCTCCACCGACTACGTGCAAGATGAAACGCTGACGCTGCTGCGCGTGCGGTTGGGCCTGGATGCTGCTGCCCGTTGGTGGGAGCAAGTGGATTCCAGCACGCGGCTCCGCTGGGAACTCGTCGATCCGGCCCGTGCCGAGAAGGCGCGGGCCTGGTTCTTCCGTTGGCGCGACAAGGATTTCTCGTTCACGGACTGCACGAGCTTCGTGGTGATGAAAGAGCTGCGGCTGCGCCGCGCACTGACGCCGGACCGCCATTTTCGCGACGCCGGCTTCGAGGTCGTCCCGTAGGCGGGCTACGTATCCTTGCCACGCGCTGCTCGCCAGGCTCTGCCTCGCAGACCTGCCTCAGGGGCCCTCCGCGGTCTTATGCAGGGCCGGGTCAGCATCCCCGGGCTGGTAGGCGTGCTCTTTGCGCTCGTCGCTGGCCTTGCGGCCGCCGGCGATCTCCGGGTAGCGCCACTTGACGTCCGGCACCAGGGCCAGCATCAGGAAGATCGCCATCACCGAGGCGGGAATCGTGAGCACGTACTTCCAACTGGCCTCGTACTTCAGGTGCATGAAGAACAGCATCACCAGCAGCGCCTTGGAGCAGGACACGGCCATCATGAAGGTCCAGCCGACCGCGGGCGTGTCGTGGTACGGCCAGTAGCTCGAATAGGTGAAGAACGAAGCCGAGGTCAGCACCGACAGCGCGATGAAGACCTGGATGTACTTCCAGGTGCCGTGCGTGCCGTGGTCGCCGTGCCCGGAGGCCGCATGGCCGTCGCCGGGACCGTGCCCGTGGTCGCGCGAGCCGCTTTGGTCATGAGGGTCGTGCATCGGGAATCTCAGTGATTTGAGATTTGAAATCCGAAGTCTGGAGTCCGCAGCCTGAAGCCTAAAACAGGTACAACAGCGGGAACAGGAAAATCCACACCAGGTCCACGAAGTGCCAGTACAGGCCGACGTTCTCCACCACCTTGGCCCGCACCGGGCCCAGCGTCATGGGCAGCAAGCAAGCGAAGGCGATCAGCCCGGCCAGCACGTGCAGGGCGTGGAAGCCGGTGAGCGTGAAATACGTGGCGGCCCACATGTTGCCGCCGGGAATGACGATCGGCAAGTTCGCGTTGAGCTTCAGGTCGGCAAGCTGCTCGTGCAGCTCGTCGTTCAAACCGGACGATTTCCAGCGGGCGTCCTTGTCGATCTTCGCGCGCTCCTCGCCGAATTGGCTGCCCTTCAGCTCGAAATGATCCGCGTCGATGGCGATCACCGTCCAATAACCGTTCACATCCCTGAGCGGGTCGCCGCTGACTGCATTGGGTAATTTCGACAGCCCAACTCGTTCGCCCGTGTGCAAGCCGTGCTTGGGCGACTCCACCTTGATGCGATACACCATGCTGGCAGAGCTGCTCGATCCCTTCTTTTCGTCGGCCTCGCCCGTGACGGATGAACCTCGCATGACGGCGACCACGGGCCCCTCGTGCTTGGCGCGGGGGCCGTGCAGCGGCATGATCGATCGAGCCAGGTTCCACCGCTCCGCCAATGAAAGATCGGATCGATCGGCAACGTCCCGCACTTCGTAATTCAGCAACCGTCGGGCGGCGTCCAGTTTCACCACCTCCTGCCGTTTTTCGTCCGACAGGTCGGCCGGCACGTCGGTCTTGGCCGCGTCGCCAGTTTTTGTCTTCTCGGCTGACTGGGCGGCGGCGGTTTTCGCGTCGAGTGTTTTCGCGCCGTCGGCCGCATCGGTTTTCGTCACGGAGAGCGCGACGCCCAGGATCTCCGCCCGTTTGTAATCCAGCTGCGCGTTGAAGTCCTGGATTCGCTGCCGCAGCGCGGACGTGTAGTAGAAATCGGGCTTCTCGTAGATGCCGCTGCGGCCGGTCGCCATCTTGTACGTGTAGTCTTTGCCGTTGTAAGCCAGGGCGACCCCTTCCTGGGGCAGCGAGGGGTAGATGCCGTGCTTGAACTTCTGCGGGTATTCGTAGAAGGCCTTGATGCCCAGGAACACGCAGCCCAGGGCCAGCGACGCCACGATCCACAGCTTGGCCTTGCCGGTCTGGTTGTTCTTGGCCGCCTCGAGCGCCAGCACCACCGTCACGCTGGAGGCGATGAGCACGAAGGTGTTCAGCACGCCAACCGGCTCGCTCAAGTGCACCTGGCTGGGCGTGGGCCAGGCCGGCGCGCCGAACCGCAGCACGATGTACACGCCGATCAGCGCGGCAAAGAACATGATCTCCGTCGAGAGAAACAGCCACAGGAACAGCTTGCCGTTATTGATCGGCAAGCCGGGCTGATACTGGAGCTTGATTTGGGGAGCGTGAGCGTCGGTCATGCGAAGAACTCTGCGTAAGCTCGGTCAATAAAGACCACGGATAACACTGATTACACGGATAGGGCCTGTGTTACTTGATGATCCGCTTCCATTGTAGCTTTGCATACTTAAAGTTCAGCAGAATCGCCAGCCGCAATTGAGTTATCGAAAGATATCCTAACATCTGTGCCATATCGTGCTCGCAAAAGGCCGTGACAACCTTGGTGTCCACGATAACGAGTCTGTCAATAATCAAGTCCGGGATCAATGTCCCGACGACATGGCCCTTATAATGCACTGGGAATCTCTGCTGCGTCTCCACCGTGTGACCCCGCTCGACAAGCTCGATAATCAGCGAATTCTCATTCACTTTTTCATCTAACCCCGGCCTCAACTCATTGAGGACCGCCATCGCGGCCCCAATGATCCCCTCGCTAAGTTGCGGATGGATGAGCGTAGCCACACGTTGCTCATTTCGATTCGGCCATCCGTGCAATTCGTGTCATCCGTGGTCTTGTATTAGTATTCTCAGTATTAGTTGAAAAGTCTGTCCTGGGCTGCGACGAGCAAAAGGAGAAGCACGGCAGGCAGATAGATCAGTGAAGAGAGCAGCAGTCGTCTCGCGGACCGATCGTCACGGCGGCGCAGAAACACTGCGGCACACACGGCCTGCATTGCGCCTAGAGCTGCGACCGGGGGTGCCATCGCCCAATTCAGAGGATGTACGGTGAAGGGCACCAGACTCACGGGAATGAGCAATAGGGCGGCGGCGAGCGCTTGCCGCCCGGCGCGTCGGCCGCTGGGATCGACCACGCTCAGCATGCGAAAGCCGGCCGTCGCGTACTGCCGGCGGTAAATCCAGGCGATGGCCATGAAATGCGGGAACTGCCAGAGATAGACGATGCCAAACAGCGCGACGGCCGACAGGTCCAGGCCGTCCATCGCCGCTGCGCCCATCAGCACGGGCATCGCGCCGGCCACCGCCCCCACCACGGTGTTCAGCCACGTGCGCCGCTTGAGCGGCGTGTAGATCATCACATAGAGCAGCCACGTCAAGAGGCCCAGCCCGGCGGTCAGCAGGCCCACGGCGGCGGCCAGGTAAGCCAACCCGCAGGCACCGGCCGCGACACCAAACGCCAGGGCTTCCGGCGAGGCGAGGCGGCCCGAGGGAAGCGGCCGATCGGCCGTGCGCGGCATGCGAGCGTCCGGCCCGCGCTCCAGCCATTGGTTCAGCGCGCTGGCGCTGGCGGCAATCAGGGCTGTTCCTAACAGCGTATGCACGAGCCGCCAGACATCGAGCGGTCCCTGGGCCGCCAACGCGGCCGACGCCGCCACGGCCACCAGCACCAACGACGCAATCCGCGGCTTGGTCAGCTCCACGAAGTCGGCGAGCCGCCCCAGCACGTGGGTGCGGCGCTCGGCGCCCACGTAGTTGGCGACCACGTAGTCCACCATGCGGCAGTCGGCGTCGCGGTCCGATACGATCAGCGGAGAGCTGCTCATGCCAGCACCTCCCCGGTAGGCGACCGGCGACGACGCACGATAATTTCGGTTCTGATCTCGGTTTCCTGCAGCGCGATCTGCGTTCCCCGGGCCGCGCGCGGCAGCCGCCCTAGCCGCAGTGCGAGCAGCAGCGCCGTCGCCAGAATCAGCGAGCCGGTCGCCACGTGGGCCGTGGTGATCCACATCTGCGCGGCGCTGCCGGGAACTACTAGAAACCGCTGGGCGAAATCGTATTGGGCGAACCAGTCCGGCCAGCCGTATTTGTTGATCCACGTGGCACTGCCCAGGACCACCTGCACCAGGACCAGCACCGCGAGCCCCAGGGCGGGCCTCAGCAGCAACCCCTGGCCGCGGCGCGCCCGCAGGATCAGCGGCGCGAGGTACAGCGCGTGTCCCGCCACCGCGGCGGCCAGCACGAGATGGAAGATCACCGCGATGCGAAAAGCGTCCCCCGTCGAGCCGGCGGCCAAGTGCCGCAGCCAGGCGCCCGTGGTCAATTGCACGTAGGACAAAACGGCCGTGGCCAGGGCCAAGCGAACTAACCGGCCGTCGTGGGTGGCCTGGCGAGCTTGCCCGGCGCAACCTTGGCCGATACTGCGCCACCAACCGGACGTGAACGCGGCGATGGCCACGCAGAGCGCGAAGAAGAGCGGGCCGACGCAGCCGTGGATCATGGCCAGGACTTGCTGATTCAGGTTCACGCGCAGGCCCCCCAACAGGCCCTGAAAACACACGCCTCCCACGGCCGCCAGACCCAACCAACGCACCCAGCGCCGCGGCTCACACCGCCAGAGTACGACGGCCAGCAGAATCGTCAGCAATCCCACGGCCGTCGCCGGCAGCCGGTGTCCGTGTTCGATGAACTGGTCCCAGGGGCCTTTGAGCCAGCGTTCGATCGGATAGAAGAGGAAGAACCGCCCCTCAATTGTCAGCCAACTCGGAAACGCCATGCCGGCGGCAGTGGTAGTCACCAGTCCGCCGATCCAGATCAGCGGAAACGTCGCGCAGACCAACAGCACGGCCAGGCGGTGCGGCCAAGGGCTGGTGCGTTGGGCGGCGGCGGTCATCGGCTGTAGTCTGACTCTCCGAGTCGGACGCCCGACTCGGAGAGTCAGGCTACGTCTTGCGGAGCGTGGGAACGAGGTCGTGGCTAGTGCGCGTGGGCCAGTTGCGGCCGCTCGGGCACGCCCTCGGGCGGCGGCTGAATCTGCGGATAAAAGTCGTCGGCCATCTCCGGCGAGGAATACTCGTAAGGCCCGCGGTAGACGACCGGTTGGAAATCGAAGTTGCCGTGTCCCGGCGGGCTGGGGGCGGTCCACTCCAGCGTGTTGGCGCGCCACGGATTGCGGCCCACCTTCTTGCCGTAGAACATGCTGTAGACAAAATTGACCGCAAAGATGATCTGCGAGGCGCCCATCAGCAGCGCGCAGACGGTGATGAACTGGTTCATCGGCAGCATGTGCGAGAACGTCAGGTAGTGGTACGGATCGGCCAGGCGGCGCGGGAAGCCGCCGGCGCCCAGAATGTGCATCGCGAAGAACGTGCCGTTGCCGAAGACGAACGTCAAGAAGAAGTGCAGCTTGCCCCAGGTTTCATTCATCATCCGGCCGAACATCTTGGGGAACCAATAGTAGATGCCGCCGAAGATGCCCATCGCCGAGCCGGTGAACAGCACGTAGTGAATGTGCGCCACGATGAAGTACGTGTCGTGGATGAAGATATCGACCGGCGTGGCCGCCATGAAGATGCCCGACAGGCCGCCGATGATGAACATCGACACGAACGCCAGCGCGAACAGCATCGGCGTGGTGAACTGAATGCGGCCGCCCCAGATGGTGCCCAGCCAATTGAAGACCTTGATGGCGCTGGGCAGCGCGATCATCATCGTCGAGAGCATGAAGGTCGTGCCCAGGACGGGGCTCATGCCCGACATGAACATGTGGTGCCCCCAGACGATGAACCCCAGCCCGGCGATGCCGGCGATCGAGAAGATCATCGGCTTGTAGCCGAACAGCGGCTTGCGGGAGAACGTGGAGATAATGTCGGAGACCATGCCCATCGCCGGCAAAATCATGATGTACACGGCCGGGTGGGAATAGAACCAGAACAGGTGCTGCCACAAGAGCGGCTGCCCGCCGCCGGCCCCGCCCGAGGCGTTATTGACGATCAGCCCTTCGGGCACGAAGAAGCCGGTCCCCAGCGTGCGGTCCATCACCTGCATGCAGAGGGCGGCCGTCAGCACCGGCAGCGCGAAGGCCTGCAGGATGGCCGTGATGAACATGGCCCAGACGGTCATCGGCATGCGGAAGAAGCTCATGCCTGGGGCGCGCATCTGAATGATGGTGGTCATGTAGTTGACCGAGCCCATCATGGAAGAGATGCCCACGAAGATCAGGCCAATCAGCCACAGCGTCTGCCCCTGCACGCTGGCCGGCGCGGCGCTCAGCACGCTGGCCAGCGGCGGGTAGCCGGTCCAGCCGGCCGCCGCCGCGCCTCCTTCCACGAAGAAGCTGAGGATCATGCACACGAAGGCTGGCCACATGAACCAGTAGCTGAGCATGTTCAGCACCGGGAAGGCCATGTCGTCGGCCCCGATCATCAGCGGGATCAGGAAGTTGCCGAAGGCCCCCGCCAGGATCGGGATGATCACAAAGAAGATCATCACCGAGGCGTGCATCGTGAACAGCATCGTATAGAACTCGGGCGAAATCTGGCCCCCTTCCTTGGCGAACAGCATCGGCCCGACGATCGGCATGTTGCTCCACGGCCAAGCCAACTGCCAGCGCACGGCCAGGGCCAAGAGGCCGCCCACCACGAACCACAGCAGCGTGGAGAACAGGAACTGGATGCCGATGATCTTGTGATCGAAGGAGAAGATGTATTTGCGCACGAAGCTCAGCGAGTCGCCCCCTGCGTGGGAGTCGCCATGCGCGGTAATCGCACTCATTTCACGGCCTCTTGTTCGGCTTTCAGCTTGGCCAGCCAGCGGTCGAACTCCTCGCGCGACTCGATCGTCAGACGGCCTTTCATCTTGTAATGTCCCCAGCCGCACAGCTCGGCGCACACCAGGTCGAAAGTGCCGGTCTTCTTGGCGCGGAACCAGACGGGAATCTCGCTGCCCGGCACCGCGTCCTGCTTCACCCGCAGGTTCGGCAGGAAGAAGCTGTGCAGCACGTCCAGGCTCTTGAGATCCACCATGATCTCCTCATCCACCGGCAGGTGCATGTCGTTGACCGCGAAGACGTCTTCGGGGCCGTACGCGTACGCGACGCGGCCGTTGGCGTCGCGCTCGACTTCGGGCTTGCCTGAAGCATCGAGCTTCTTGACCCGCCGGCCGTCGGCGCCCGTCTCAAAGATGTACTCGGGGGTATAAGGATATCGCAGCCGCCACTCGAACTGCCGGGCCTTCACCTCGACGGTGCTGGGCGCCGCCCAAGCGATCAGCTCGCCCTGCTTGTCATACGGGCGAACGTCGGGCTTTTTGATCTTCACGTCGGCCCAGGCGTTGATCTGGTAGATGGCGATGAACAGCAGCGTGGCCGCCGGCAGCAGCGTCCAGACCAGCTCCAGGTAGTGGCTACCGTGCGTGAACTTGGGCGCTGCGGGGTTCTTGTGGGCGTCGTACTTCCACAGGAACCAGAACAGCGCCACCTCCGTGGCCACGAACACGGCCCCCGTCAGCCACAGGCAGAAACTGAACAAGTGGTCGATCTGCCGGCCGTGGGCGGAAACGTCCGCCGGCAGCCAATGCCCGATCAGCGGCCCGGCGACGAACGTCCCCACGCCGACGATCGGCACCATCAGGAACAGGAGGCTCCAGAATCTACCCACGACGGACTCCGGCTTCGAGTAGGACGGATCGTCGATCCGCCCGGCGTTTGCTTGCTGCCTGTTTGATCGGTGTATCCCTGGCACAAAGTAGGCGTCACGCTCCGCGTGACGCTCCATCACGCGGAGCGTGATGGCTACACGGACGGATTGGAAATCCGTCCTACGATCCGGTCACAGTATTTCCTTCTGCGGCCCCTTGGCCACGGCGTCGTGGTCGCGGTCACGGTGCAGCTCGCCCCCTTCCTGGTACGGCAGCGAGAGCACGTAATCGACCAGCGCCCAGATCTCGTGCGGCTGGAGCTTGGTCGGGTCGCTGGTGTCGATCTTGCCGTCCTTGATCGAAGCGTTCGCCGGCATGCCGCTGGGGAAAATGCCCAAGGCGATGCGGCGGAACACGTCCACTTGCCGGCGGCCGCCGCGATAAACCCCCAGCCGCAAGTTGCGGGGCGACAATCGCTGCAGCGGCAAGTTGAACTGCCGCGAGATGGCGTCCGGGCCCGAGCCCGCCTGGATCAGCTTCCACTTTGGCTCGTTCCACTTGTCGAAGTTCTCGCTGGCGCTGGGGCCGTCGCCCAGGGCGGTGGGGCCGTGGCACTTCATGCACTCCACGCGGTTCTTGCCGTCCTTGCCGGGCGCCCCGGCGAACAGCTTGGCCCCGTCTTCGTTGGCGATTTTTGCTTCCTCGCGAGACGGGAGGGCGAACACCTGCTGCTGCGCCTGGCCCCACGTGGCCAGCTCGGCCTCGGCCACCGCGTCGGCGATGATCTTCGCGTACACCTCTTCGGTGCGATCTTCGAACTTTTCGATGTTGTTGTCCGAGACCAGGCCGGCGTCGTTGAGCTGGGGATTGCGAAGCTGCAGCTCGGTGCGGCCGCGCATGCCGAGATAGACGACGTACTCGACCAGCGCCTCGATCTCATCGTTCCGCAACAAGACCTTGAACGACGGCATGGCCGTGCCGTTGATCCCCTCGCGCAAGGTCCGCGCCAGGTCTTCGCGCGTCGGTTTGGCCCCGTCGGGGGTCGTGCTCTTGAATTTGAACATCGCGAAGCGGAAGTCGCGCGGGTAGGGGCTCAAAAACCGCGCCGTCGGCCCGTTGCCGTCGCCGGTGATGCCGTGGCAATGCACGCAGTGCCGCCGATACAGCCCGCGCCCTTGCGGGTCGTCGGCCGGCCCGGAGGCCAGCCGCAGCTTTCGCTCGTCCAGTCCGCTGACGCCGGTGCCGCCCCAGGCGACCGGCGCATCGGGCGTGCCGAACATGACGTGCAGCACGTCGACCACGGCCTGATCTTGGACCTCGCGCACGGCCTCAGACTCTTTGTCCTTGGGGGGCGGCTGTTGCTCGCGATTGAGCGCGAAGCGAACGTCGGGGCGGCCGCAGCCGGCGACAACCGCCAGCGCGCAGCCGCAGAGCCACGCGGCCCAGGGAGCCGGCAATCGCCGACTCTTCTCCCATGTGCGGAGGTGTTGGGAACGGAGTGCGGATCGCCCCTCACCCCGGCCCTCTCCCCCGAGGGGAGAGGGAGTTATCAAACCGATTCTTGTCTCGTTCATCGTTTCCACAAAATCGTTTCCGAATGCCCAGCGAGCGATGATCACGAGCCGCCGAAGGCCGACGCCGGCACCTCCAGCGTGAACGAGGCCTCGCCGTCCTTGAGGATGACGACGGTCAGCCGGCCGGGCTTATCGAGCGTCACGCTCTTCGTCCCCTGGACGTTTTTCACGGCGCCGGGCACGCCCGTCGTCAGGCGCTCGTGCCAGACCTCGATCTCCAGCGTGCCGCCGGCCGGCAGATACTTGATCTCGAAGCTGCCGTCGTCGGCCGTCTTGGCCATGTAGGGGCTGGCCCGCAAGACCAGGTACCCGTTCATCCACTTGTGCACGTCGCAACTGTAGCCGGTGGGTTTCCGCTCCTCGATCGTCAATTGCTTGGGGGTCTTGCCGCCGACCGGAAGGATCGCGTTGAACGGCTGGCTGAGTGAGTCGTACTTCGTGTTGTGTCCGACGGTGTCGGTGTTCGTCACCAGCAGGGTCTGCGACGTGCGCAGCAATTGCACGTGCGGCTCGAAGCGGCAGCCGCGGTTGTCCAGCTCGACGACGTCCTTGGCCGAGCCGGCGTAGCTTTCGTGCGCGGGAACCCCCTTGGTGGCGACCCATAACGCCACGTTCTTCAGCTCGTTCTTGGCGGAAACGACGATGGCCTCGTTGCGCAGCTTCCCCTCGGCCTTGAAGGGCTCGCAGTATTCAGGGTTTGCCGTGACGGCGATCTCACGTGGGCTGGGCAAGGCCCCGGTGACGACGATGCGTCCCTTGAGGTGGCCCCAGCCGTCCCACGTCTGACCGCTCGCCGCGTCGCCGGCCGTGACCTTGGCCGCGTTCTTGCGGATGGTGGTGACCCAAGCGGGATTCACGTCGGGGGGCGGGGTCGTATCCTGCCGCGATTTCCCGCAGCCGGCCAGGCCCAGCGCGGCCAACAGCAGCCCGACGGCCGCGACGCGACGTGAGGAGGACTCGCGCATGTTCGTATCCCGGTGCATTCCGTTAGTCCGCGGTGGGACGGATGTCAACTCGATCCGCTCTGCCTAGCCGGCCTTGAGCTTGTCGGCGGGAACCTCGATCTTGCCCAGGTCCGTCGGCTCCGTGCCGGGTTTGATGACAATCTTCGCGCGGCCCTTCTTCCAGTCGCCGATCTCCAGTGGGCCCGGCGCTTCGTGCCAGAACTGGAACTCCCATTCCCCGGCGGGCAGGTTCTTGATCTCGAAGCTGCCGTCGTCGCCCGACACGGCCATGTAGGGGTGCGAGAGAAGCAGCAAATGACCCTTCATCCAGCCGTGGACGTTGCAGCCATAAGGAACCGGATAGCGCTGTTCCCTCGTAAGCTGCTTGATAATCCCCGGCGAGCCGGACGGGAGCAATTCGTTGAATTCCAGCCCGAACGCATCGAGCTTGGTGTTGTGGCCCATGGGGTCGGAGTTCTTGATCCGCAGGGTCTGCGTGGTGCGCAGCAGCGTGATGTGCGGCTCGAAGCGGCAGTGGTGATTGTCGAGCGCCACCTCGGCCGTCTCGTTCTTCTTGTAGTCCTCGTGGATGCGGTCCGGCTTCTTGGCCAGGTACACCACCACGTTCTTCAGCTCGTTCTTGGCGGAGACGACGACCGTCTCGTACCGCAGCTCCCCCTTGGCCTTGAACGGATCGCAGTATTCCGGGTTGGCCGTGACGGTGATCTCCCGCGGCGGCGGCACGGTCCCGGTGACGACGAACCGGCCTTTGAGGGACCCCCAGCCCACGGTGGCGACCGGCTTGCCCGAATCGCCCCCCTCGGTCTTGGCGGTCTTGTCAGCATCGGTCTTGTCGGTGTCCGTCTTGTCGGTCTTCGCGGACCTGGCGCGCCGCGAGGTCTTCTCATCGCCGCAGCCGGCCAACGACAGCGCCGCGGCCAGCATCGCCATCACGACCCATCGGCAACCCAGCGCATTCATTGGCAAGCCTCTAGTTGGTTTTCTCGCCCGTCTTCTGGGGCGCGGGAGTCTTTTCGGCCGGCGTCTTCTCGGCCGCCCCGTCGCCGCCCCGTTTGACGAATGGCCGGACGACCGTCTCACCCCGGCCGCAGCCGACCGTGGCCAGCGCGACTGCCGCGAGGAGGGCGAAACAGGGCCGACGCCCGGTGATCTCGATTGCCGATCGCATCCGTCGCTCTTGGGTCCGTGGTTGCGCGCCGCGCGGTCGTCGGCACGGTGCTTACTTGTCGGTGCTTATTGGTCGAGGGTTACTTGATGGCGGTTACTTGTCGAACAGGGTCGGCTTGACCTTCACGGTCTCCAGGTCGTTCTTGCCGGCCTTCAGGGTCATCTTGAACCGTCCGCGCTTCCAATCCTTGGCCTCGACGAAACCCGACTTCTCCTGCCATACCTGAAACTCCAGCTCAACGTCGGCGGGGAGCTTGTCCAGTGTGAACGAGCCGTCCGTGCCGGTGACCGCCACATAGGGATTCGTCCGCGGCAGGATGTAGCCCCGCATCCAGCGGTGGATGTTGCAGCTTACCGGGATGGGCACCGGCTGCTCGACGGCGAAGGCATGATCCAGCTCGCCGCCGGCGGGGAGCAGCGGGTTGATCGGCGTGTCGCCGAACGGCTGGATGTTCGTGTTGTGCGGCACCCTGTCGGAGTTGCACAGGCAGAGCGTCTGCTTCTCGAGCCAAAGGGGCAAAATGCGGGGGACGAACCGAGCTCCCTTGTTGTCGAACTTGACTTGCTTCTTGACACTCTTCTCCAGGTCGGGATGAACCTTCACGTCCTTGGTCCGCACGTAGACCAGGATGTTGGCGATGCCTCCGGTCTTTTTATCCACGACCAGCGATTCGTCCACCAAACCAAGTGCGCCGAACTCTTTGGGGTCGGCATCGACGACGACGGGCTTGGGGGTCGGGGCGGGCCCGTCCAGCACGAACTTGCCGGTCAGGCTGGCCCAGTCGTCGGCCTGGCTCGTTTGGGCGCCCGCGACGGCGGCGACCGCCGCCAGGAGCAGGGCGAATGGGATCGTGGTTGGTCTTGTCGGCATGGGTGATCTCCTCGGGTGGGGCGGCTAGCGGCGCGCCAGGCGCCAGCGTTGGTGGGTTAGCACCCCAGTATGGCCGGGTTAGGGCATTGGTTCTAGTGATCCGAGTCAGGGACCCGTTAAACCGCAAGCGGAAGCCGCGCTCACGCGCGCCTCTGCGGCTGGCGGGATGACGTTGCGCCGCGAGCGCTATTCTCCGCCGGGCGTTTTACTGGTCCCCTGGGGTTTGGGTTTGTCGTTCACCTTGTCCTTGGCCGGCTCCTTGCCCGATTCCTTGCCCGGCTCCTTGGGCACCTCGGGCGGCTTGAGTGCCTCGACCTTCTCGTTCCGCTGGCTGTAGCGGTCGTAGTTCAAGAGGAAATCGATCACGGCGCCGACCTGATCTTCGCTCGTGGCCCCGCTCTTGGCAGGATCGAACAACGGCCCCACGTCAGCGCCGAAGTTGCCCTTCTGCTTCGCTTTCGTCTTATCCAGCGGGCCCTCGGGCGGAGGCGGAATGTTGGCCGGCATGCCGGTGTACGGCAACAGGCGCACAGGATTAGCGATCCAGTGCTTGAGGAACTCCGGCCGCAGCCGGTGGTACCCGTCGGCCAGATTGGGGGCCTTGTCGTACCGTCCGACAGGCTCGAAGTTCCCCAGCTTGTGGCACTGGAGGCAAATCGTCTGTATGAACACCTTCGCGTCGTCCAAGCGGCCCGGGAAGCGCTGCTGCTCCCGATCAAGGTGGTCCTGCCGCGTGCGGGCATCAAACGCGTAGGGATACTCCGCGCCGTCCATGGCCGCAAAATAGTTCACCAGAATGCTCGCCTCTTCGGCCGACAGGTTGAACTTCGGCATCCGCAGCACGGCCATCGGCCGGATGGGGTAAGGATCGAGCAGGAAGTTGTGCAGCCAAGTGGTCTGCACTTTGCGGCCTTCGTTCACGAGCGGCGGCGGTCCGAAGGCCAGCGCGTCTTTGATCTTCTTTTTCTCCAGGCTGGCGTTGGGCAGACCAGCGTCCTGCAGCGCCCTGTCGTGCTGCACCACCACCGGAGGCAGCAGCCTGGCCAGGGTGCCGCCGACGGCCGGCCGCAAAGAATGTGCGTTTTCCTCGAACACGGGAACCGTCTCGCCCCCACGCCAGACCTGCCCGTTGATGACGGCCGGCTTCCACAGCTCGACGCCGATCTGGAACCTGCCGGGGGTGTCGTCGTCCTCTCTCAAGAGGTCGCCGGTATTCGTGTCGATCGCCCGCATGCCGGTCAGCACGGCGTGCCGCAGGCCGCGCTCGTCTTCTCGCTTGGATCGCTCCAGCACGTCGGCCGAGAACTGCGGGGCCAGGAAGGGATAGTCGTCCGGGTAGCGCTTGGGACTGTCGAACAGCGCGATGCCTCGGAACTGCTCGCCGGGCTTGACGGCCACGCGCCACTGTTCCATCTCCAGGACGTGGCAGCCGCCGCAGTTGTACTTGGTTATCACGCGGCGGCCCTCGTTGACCGCCCGGCGGCGCGGATCGGGCCGGTAGAGGTACTCCTCCACCGGGGCCTCGGAGACGAGCCCCAGCACGAAGGTCATCACCTTCTCGCGGGCCCTGGCGTTTTCGTCCGACTCGCTGCCGTCGGGGTTATCGGGATGGAAGCGGAACCGCGGCATCTTCAGCCGCTCGTTGTACTTCTTGTTCTGGGTCTTCTCGAAGTCATAGCTGCGGGGGGCGCGGAGCTTCTGCCACAGGAAGCCTTCGCGCTGGTGATGGACCAGCGAGTTGAGGAAGTAGGCCTTGTCCGGGTCGGGGTAGCTGCTCAGGTCCAGCTCGTGCCCTTCGCCGTGCTCGACGCCCGGCTCGCTTTCGCCGATGTAGGTGGCGATCTGCTCGAAGGCGATCTTCGACGTCTCCTTGCGGCCCCATTCGGCCAGGCCGGTGCCGATCGGCTTGGCGGCCTCGAAGCCTGGCACGTCGTGGCAGCCGAAGCAGCCGTATTTGCTGATCGACCGGCGGCCAAGATAAACGAGTTGCTGCTGCGCCGGATTGAAGTTGCCCTGGGCGTCTTGGAGCAGCTCGACTTCATCGCCTTTCAGCTCGGCGGCCAAGGCGGCCGGGATGCCCTTCTCCAGGTAGCTGAGGGCCTGCGACTTGGTGAAGCCGCTGCCCCCCTGCAAGTGCTCGATTGCCAGCTCGTTCATCGCCGCGGCCAGACGGCTCAGGTCGGGCAGGTCGGCCCCTTTCCACTTGCCGGCGCCCTCCGGCGCTCGCGAGGCCAGCAGGAACTCGGCGATTTCCAGCGCGGGGTCGATGGTCAGCTCCGGCCCGTCCTTCTGATCCTTGTCCTTGTAAGGAGCCAGGAAGGTGTTGGGCATCTTCGTGCGGGCATGGTAGTTCGTGGGATCGAGCAGCCAGTTGTAGAGCCAGGTGCGGCCATTCTCGACGTTTCTGCCATCGGGAAACTCCTGGCTCACCTGCCCCCGCAGCTTGTCGCCGACGTGCGACAGGTCCGGCCCCTGGCTCTCTTTGGCGTTGGGGAAGGCGCTGTGCTGATGGCACGCCAGGCAGCCGCGCGTTTGGAACAGGAACTTGCCGCGGGCCAACGGCTCCTTGGGGTCCTTCGGCGGTGCCAGGCGGCTGCTCGGCGGCGTTTCCTTCAGAGCCAGCGGCTGGCTCTTCTGCCGCAGGTACTCGACGATCGCGCGGATTTCCACCTGTTCCTTGTCTTTCGTGGAGAGGTGCTTCTCTTTGAGAGCGTCGTCCGCCTTCTTGCCTTCGCTGTCCTTGAGGAAGAATGAGTGCGGCCCTCCTGTGAGGCCGAAGAACTGCGGCATCCGCGACGTCGGCCGGAAGCCAGCGGGGTTTTCGATTTGGTTGTAGACGAACCAGTCGTCCAGCTTGCTGCCCACGTGCCGCAGGCTGGGGCCGACCCTCCGCAGCTTGCCGGGCGCCTCTTCATCCTTGAGCACGTCGGCCGCGGCGGCAGCCTGCGGAGTGAGGGGCCGCTGCTGGAGCAACTGCTGCAGCTCGCGCCGCAGCGAGTTGTCCTCGGGATGGTTGCGGACGTCGAGCAGCTTGCCGTACAGCTCGCGGTCCGGCGAATCGTTGGCCGGCGGCCGGTTGCCGAAGCCCAGATAGCGCAACTGCTCGGCGGCGGCGAAATAGTTCGGCTCCAGCCGCAGGTCGGGCCCGATCCGCTTGTTCGGCCCGTCGTAGCCCTTGATCTCGTGGCAGCCGAAGCAGCCGTAGGTGCGGATCGTGTCGTAGCCTTCCATCAGCTTGGGGGCCGGCGGCTCGGGGAACCGCTCGCTCCGCTCCAGCTCGCTGACGTCGTGGTGGCACTTCAGGCAGTTGCTCTCGGCGAACCGCTTGGGCCGCATCGGGTAAATCCAGTGTTGGTTGTCGAACCAACCAAGCCGGCGGGCCCAGTCTTCGGCCTGCGAGAGATCGTTGGGCGTGTGCGAGGTCCATTTGAACGCCGTGCCGTTCCCTTGCCCGTCGTGGCAGATGGTGCAGCCGAACTTGGGGAACGGGTGCGGACTCAGGTCGCTGCCGAACAACTCCAGCCGCGGGTGCGTGCTATAGGGGTGCGGCACGCCACGGAGGACCTTGAGCGGGAGGGTTTTCCCCCACTGGTCGTGGCTCGCCAGGCGGCGGAGGGCCTCGCGGCGCGTGGCGACGCCGGACCCGTTGACTTTGGTAATGACGTCGCCGCGCTTCAGGCCGGCGTCGGCGGCGGGCGTCTTGCGGAGGATGTACTCGACGATCGGCTCGTCTTTCTTCCACAGCCCCTGGTCGGCCAGACGCAGGCCGTAGACTTCCTCGACGAACGTGGCCAACTTGTCGTCCGAGAAATCGGCGGCCAGGAGCTTGGGCTTTTCCTCTTCGGACGTCTCGTCTGGCTGCCCACCAATGAGGCCGACGAAGTCGGCCAGTGAGCCCTTCGGCTTGAAGCGATTTGGCAGTTGCTTGTCTTCCGGTCCGCGCTGCAGGTAGACCTCTTCCTGACCCTCGCCGTCCTTGGTCTTGGCCGGGGCCTTGACCACGCGCTGCGGTGAGGGGAGCTGGACGGCCACGCCCTCGGGATCTTGCCGTTCGTAGGCCGGCTGCAGCGGGTCGCTGGGTGAGGCCTTGAGAATGCCCGAGTGGCAGGCCCCACAGCGGTCGAAGCGGGCCACCTTGCTGAAATTGCGGTCGATCGTCAGCTTCGGCAACCAAATATCCACGCCTTTCAGGGTGATCTGCGGCGAGTTGTAGAAGGCGTCGATAATGGGCATGCTCAAAAACGTCTTGCCGATGCCGGAGGATGCCTGCCGCCGCTGGTCCCTTAATCGTTTGACTTCGTCCAGGTGGAGTTCCAGGGCCTTCTTCGCGGCGGCCTCGCCCGCCGTCGCGGCGGAGTACACCGCGTCGAGCTGCTTGCGGTGGCGGTTGAGCGAGGCGTACTCGGCCTCCAGCGCTCCGACCTCGGCCTTGACGGCCTCCACCCGCTCCTGCAACCGGTCCAGTTCCGCCTGATCCGCGCCCAAGCCGAGCCGCAGGTCGAAATCGCTGCGAGCCACGTCGAGGTCGGCCCGCTTGAACTTCATGTCGGTTTGCCGCTTCTCTTCGAGGAAGCGCGCGTTCTTGATCTGCTCGCTCATCTCGGCCACGAGCGCCGCGCGGGCCGAAGGCCGCTCGTCCGCGGGGGCTTTCTCCAGGCTCACGTCGCGCTCGTGAACTCGCTTGGCCGCCGGCGAGTCCACAAACCGATCATCCTTCACGCGGGAAAGGTAGCCGTCGGCCGCCTTGGCGATTTGCTCGCGCTCCGGCTTGACCGAGGCCTCCTGCTCCCGGCGCCGCGCTTCCAGCTCCTTGATGCGCTGCTGCGGATCGCTCGGACGCTGGGGATCGGCGGCTCCACTCTCCGCGTCGGCGCGGGCCAGATCCAACTCGACGGTCGCCGTGGCCAAGCCCGTTTCCAGGTTGAGCAGGCTTTGGGCGCGATTGAGCAGGGCCGCGTAATCGACCGCGTAGCTGGTCTTTGGCTTCTCGGGCTGGCTG
>JBGQHD010000004.1:0-21940 GCA_041497795.1 Planctomycetia bacterium | reverse complement strand
GATTCTCTCTCGCACTAGAATCCCGCCCCATTTTGGCCCTGTCGGCCACGGCCCCGTGGCCGCTCTCGCACCTGGGGCGGTGAATCGTATGGATGCTGCTGACCTCTTCCGGCGGCTGGTGCCGTCACTGATGCTGGCATGGCTTCTCCTGCCGGCGACCACCGGCGCGCAGCAGGCCAGCATTCCTCCGAAGGGCAAGACCGCCACGGAACTCGAGGCGACCACGGCCCCTTGGGAGCAGGCCGCCCAGGAAGACGCCCTGTTGCGCGACGTGCTGTTTCTGGATGCCCTGCGCGGCTGGGCGGTCGGCGACCGCGGCGTCATCTGGCAGACGGCCGACGGCGGCCGCACTTGGCAGCGGCAACGATCGGGCGTCTCCGAGCCGCTCCATTCGCTGTGCTTCGTGGACGAGAACCACGGCTGGGCCGCCGGCGGCGCGACCGACCCGCACACCCTCACTTCGCGCGGCGTGCTCCTCAGCACGCGCGACGGCGGCCGGACGTGGCGGGACGAAACCGGCAGTGCCCAGTTACCGGCCCTGCGGCGCGTGAAGTTCTTGACCGCGAGCCAAGGCTGGGCAATCGGCGAGTCATCGGCCCTGTATCCTTCGGGCGTGTTCTACACGAACGATGGCGGGCGGAAATGGAATCCGCTGCCGATCGTGCCGCCCGACAATTCCAACGGCCCGCCGGCCCTGGCGGCCGAGCAGCAGCCCGGTTGGCTGGCCGGAGATTTCGTCGATCCGCTGACGGGCGCATTGGCCGGGCGGCGCGGGCTGGTGGCTGGCATCCGCAACCGGTCGCTGCAGCCCAGTGGCGGGCCGCGATTCGGCGTCCGCGGACTGCGGCGCATGCAGCTTGGCGGCGACGGCCACGGATGGCTCGCCGGCGAGGGCGGCCTGGTGCTGGCGACGGCCGATGCCGGGCTGACCTGGCAAGTGCCGCGGGGGGCACTGCCCGGGCGGACCGCGGAGTTCTTCGATTTTCAGGCCCTGGCCATGCTGGGGCCGAACTGCTGGATTGCCGGCTCGCCCGGCACGTGCGTCTTCCATTCGCCTGACGGCGGCAACTCGTGGCGGATGCTGCCGACGCGGCAGAACCTGCCGATTCATGGACTCCACTTCCGCGACGAACAGAACGGCTGGGCCGTCGGCGCGCTGGGCACCATTTTGGCGACAGCCGATGGCGGCCGCACCTGGCGCGTGCAGCGCAGCGGCGGCACGCGAGCGGCGGTGCTGGGCTTGGTGGCGGATGCCGACGCGCTGCCGCTGGAGCTGTTCGCTCAGCTCTGCGGCAACGACGGATACCTGGGCGTGGCCGAAGTCCTCTGCCGCCGCGACCTCGACCAGGGACCCGCCGCTCGCCAGGCGGCGGCTGAGCGTGGGCACGAGGCCGTCGTCTCCGTCGGCGGCTGTTCGGCCGGCATGGCGTGGCAGTTCGCCCTGCGGCAGCCGGGCGTGGCAACTCGCGCCGAGCAGCTCCTCGACGGCTGGAACCGCGTAAACGACGGCCGCGGGCTAGCCCGGATGCAGGAATATCTCGTGCGGCAAATCCGCACCTGGCGGCCGGAGATCATCGTCACGCACGCCGCCTCGCCGCAGGGGGACGATCCCCTGGGCCAGGTCATCCATCAAGCCGTGTTGCAGGCGGTGCAGGGGGCCGGCGAGGCGACGCAATTCGCCTGGCTGACTAACGAAACTGGCCTGGCCCCGTGGAAGGTCAAGAAGGTCTTCGGCGCGTTGCCGCCGGGCGGCGCCGGCGACGTCACGTTGAGCGCGGCGCAGTGGGCGGCGAACCTCGGGCGTTCACCGGCCGAGGCGGCGGTGCCGGCCCGCGCGCTGATGGCTGAGGACGGGGCGCCGACGCGCGGCTCGCTGGCCTTCCAGCTCGACGTGAACACCCTGCCGCCAGACAACGGGCGCGAAAGCTTCTTCAGCGGCATCGTGCTGCACGCCGGCGGCGAGGCGCGGCGGGCTTTGCCGGCTACCAGCGACAACGTCGAAGTCTTGCGCCGCTCAGCGGAGAAGCACCGCAACGTGCGGGCGATCCTCGATCGCGCCGAGCGCGAGCCGGCCACCTCCGGCCAGCTCCTCGGCCAGATGGGCGATTTGACCAAGGACCTGACCGCCGAGGCCGCGGGGCAGATGCTCTTCGAGATGGCCCAGCGGTATCATCGCACCGGCCAGACTGAGCTGGCGGCCGATACGCTCGATCTGCTCATCAATCGTTATCCGCAGCATCCGCTGGCCGGCGCGGCGCACGTCTGGCTGCTCAACTATTGGTCGAGCAGCGAGGTCGCCTGGCGGCTACAGTCGGCACAGCGCGCGACCGTGCAACGGGCGTCGGCCGTGGTCGATCCACGCGATCCGCTCGGCAACAAGGTTGCGCCGGCGGGCGGCGCGGCACTGCCGGGCGGAGTCGGACGGATTGACAATCCGTCCTACAGCACCGTGGCCGATGGCACTCGCCGCGTCGATCGACCGGCCCGCGCGGCGCAGATCGGCAAGCAGCTCGAACGCGCGTATCCGGCGCTCTTCGCCGAGCCGCGGGTGCGGTTCCCGCTAGCCGTGGCTCAGATCCAGCAGGGCTTCCCGCGTGACGCGGAACGGTTCTACCTGGCCCAGCGACGCGGCCGGCCGGGCGATCCGTGGCAGCGGCTCGCGGCGGGCGAGGAGTGGCTCACCGCCCGGCAGGCGCCGCCGCCGCTGAGCGTGATGCGGTGCCCGCGCGTGGTCGCCAAGCCGTATCTCGACGGCAAACTCGACGACCCGACGTGGCGATCGGCCCCGCCGCAGGAGCTGCGGAGCCGCTTGGACGACGACAAAGGCTGGCGCGCGACTGTGCAGTTGGCCTGCGACGACGAGTATCTCTACCTGGCTGCGACCTGCCAGAATCCGCCGGGCGGCAAGCTCACCGCCGCGAAGTCCGATCCAGAAAACAGCCCCCGCCCGCGCGACGCCGACCTGAACGCACACGACCGGCTGGAGCTGCTCTTGGACCTGGACCGGGACTACGCCACGTACTATCGCCTGGCGGTGGACCACCGCGGCTGCACCGCCGACTCGTGCTGGGGCGACGCGACGTGGAACCCCGAGTGGTTCGTCGCCGCCGGCAGCGATGAGCGGGCTTGGACCATCGAAGCCGCCATCCCCTGGACCGAGCTTACCGGCACGCCCCCCCGGCCGCAGATGGCCTGGGCCATCGGCATCCAACGCACGGTGCCCGGCGTCGGCTTCCAATCCTGGTCGCTGCCGGCCTCGACGGCGATCCAGCCGGAAGGGTTTGGGTACCTGCTGTTTGAGTAGCAGGCACGCTCCGCGTGCCTACTACATGACGGCCGAAGCCGCAGGGCGGCCAATTAACGCCCCAGATTCGCCGTCAAGACGCTCACGTATACGTTGAAGTACTTGGCCAACTTCGCGATCACCCCTTTGCTGAAGGGCTTCTTGCCTGCCAGGATTTCGGAGATCGTGGACTTGGGAATTCCCGTATCCTGATGCAGCAGTGTCTGCGATACGCCCTTGGCTTCCATCAGATGCCGCAGCATGTCGGCGTCGGAGGCCGGCCCAATGGGGTAGTGCTCGTCCTCGTAAAGTTCCACGAGATCGCTGAGAGCATCCAGGTAGGTTTCCTTGCCTCGGTTGAGCTTGCCCTTGGCCAAGAGTTGGTCGATAACCTTCTGGGCTTCTTTCAAGTGCTTGTCAGACTTGATCGAAGTCAGCGGGAATTCCCGCACGAGGTCGAGGTATGAGTCGTGTACCCTTCCGTTGGCAGTCTTGATGGCCATAAGGAACCCCCTAAACTACGTATCTCAACACTCCCTTGACATACCCATAGGACGTTGCCTATGGCGCGCGTTCATCTTCGTCGCATACCACTTCTTGATGCCGGTGCCGGCTGGAAGCAACCGCATTCTTTCTTCCACTTGTTCTCGTCGTACTCTTTGTGGGTCATCACCTTGAGGACGTAGACCCTCTGACTCTGGTACCGAAGCCGTGCGATGAGGCGGTACTTGTTGCCGCTAATGTTGAAGACAACGCAATCGCCGACCTGATCGGCACTTGGAAAGGCCGTCTTCAAGTCGCTCCAATTCCACCATTCCGTGGTTCTGTCGCTGATGTGCCTGTACCAAGCCGTCAGTGGCCTCTCTGCCTCCCCGTGGCCAGGAGCCTCCCAGAACTCCCGCAGGCGTGACTTGGAGATCACTCGCACACAAGGCCTCCCCGTCTCGCCCTACTTCCTTATCGTCCAGGTGCTGGATTCTAGTTCGCAAAATGCGAAAAGTCAAGGCTCAAATTCGACGAAATACGAACAGTTGCCGGTGCGCGAGCCGCAAGTCGTTTGCCGTGGGGGACGCTCGCCGCTGGCGAGCGATCGCGTGAGCCCGCTTCACTTGGGCATCAACGCATGCCCCAGCGAACCGTGTAGCTCAAATGATAGCCGCTGCCTGGGGGGCTGTTGCCCAGCACCGAGCCGTCGAAGAGGGCAGTGTACCAGCCCGACTGGGTGATCGGCACCACCAGTTGGCCGCTGCCGGATTCTTTCACGTGGTGATGGAAGAGCGTCTTGTCCTCGCCCGGCGCCCAGCACTTGAGCAGCGCGACGTACAGCGCGCCGGTGTCCACATGGGCGTCGTAATCGACGAAGAACGCGCTGCCGGCCCGCAGATAGACGGTCTTCACGCCTAGCGACAGGCCACTCTCCGACCGGCCGAAGCCGCGGCCGTCGAGCGTTTGCGATTCGTAGCCGAGCGTCTCCAGCAGTCCCGTGGCATAGCCCAGGACCACGGCGACGCACAAACAGGCGACAAGGACGATGATCGATCGGCGTGAGATGGCTTCGCTCCCCCCTGGCTTGCGGCGTCGCGCGGATGCAACCAATTCAAACATAGCGGACGATTTGCCGCCGTGAGGAAGGGGTCGGGAGTCAATTTAGTGGCTAATACGCTCAGTGGCAGCGGATCGCGCTGGCGGCCACGAAATTGACTCCCGACCCCGTTCCCTCGGCCCTCGCAAAGGCGCCGGGCACCAGCGCGATGCCGGCCGCGCCGGGCACGACGTACCGCAGCGCCGTCAGCATGCCGACCACGGCCATGGTCGAAGCCGGGGCGAGATCGGCAAACAGGTGGATCAAGGCCGCGTCGCGCGTGCCGACGCCCCACAGCGTCAGCGGCACCAGTCCGGCGAAGATCGCCGGCGGCACGCGGGCGATGGTCTCTCGCACGCCCACGTCCACGCCGGCCGCCTGGAGGAAGCAGCCGATCTGGAGCAAGTGCAAGGACCAAAGGGCGAGCGACCAGACCGTGAGCGAAACCCAGGGAATGCCGCCGTGGTCGGGCGCTGGGGTGCGATCGTCCGTGGATCCCGAACATCGAATATCCAACGTCCAACGTCCAACATCGAAGGCAGCGGGCATCCGAGCTTGTCGTATCCACAGTGCCCGCGCGCTGCAACCGACCGCGCCGCAGAGGATCAGGCCCCCGGCCGCCGGGACGACTCCCCACGTTCCCGCGGCCCAGAAGAAAGCCAGCGCCAGCACGTCTGCGGCTTTCTCCCACACGGCCAGGAGGGCCGCGCGAGTCTGCGCCGCTCGCGGGATGTCGAGCATGCCCGCTTTGGAGAGGTCGCCGAGTTTCGAGGGCACGACGAGGTTCAGCGCGGACGCGGCCAGCGTCTGGCGCACGGCTTGGCGGACGCTCAAGGCGCAGAGCCCCCGCACTACGGCCCGCCAACGGAGTGCCGAGGCCAGCGTCTGCGGCACGAAGAGCAGCATTGCGGCGGCCAGCCATTCCGCTCGGAGGTCGGCGGCGGCCCTCAGCACGGCGCGCCAATCGGCGGCCCAATAGAGCGCGGCGAGCAGCGCCACGGCCACGATGCCCTTGGTCAGTCGGATGACGGATCGGCGACGCATGATGCCTCACCACTCTCGCACGATGGTCACACGGCGGCGCTCGTTCAGCTCGGCGACGTGCCGGCTCAGATCGATCCACGGCTCCAGCACGCTTTCCTGGTAGACGCCCGTGGCGGCGACGTAGGCCGCCTCGTGGTCGGTGCCGTAGCTCATCCGTCGCACGCTGGCCGAGGGGGACGTCAGCTCGATCGTGTCGATTACGCGCAGGGTGGCACGCCCTGAACATGGAGGTGAAGGGCGTGGTATCTCCGCCGCGCCACGCCCATCGCATCCGTGCTCTGGGCGTGCCACCCGGCCGTCGCGTGCCACCCAGTCGCGATCTTCGCCCAGCTCGAACGTCCGTGAGAGCCGCAGCGGAGCCTCGCGCAGGCCGGTGATCAGCCGTCGTTGCAGCAGCCAGCGCACGGCCGTGCGGCAGAACCGGCCGACGGTACACATGACGGCGTGCAACAGCGCCTGCTTGAACGGCGTGACGGTCTCGAAACGCACGAAGTGCAGCGGCCCGGCGACGGAGAGCACGGTCTTCCCAGGTTCGTGGTCATAGTGAACATCGCGCGCGTGCAGGCCATCAGCCGGCTTACGCCGGCCGCTCGCCGGGAGAGGGGTTTGACACTGTTGCGATACCGCCAGGCGGCCGTCGGCCAGTTCGACGACTAGCCCGGCGTCCGTAACCGGCGGCCGGCCCTCGGCGAAGTGCTTGAAGACTCCGCCGCGCGCGGCCGAAATCACCGTGTGCTCGCTCGGGTTACGGCGCACGAGCAGGCCGGCGCGGGGCAGAAGGACACTCTTCTCGACGTCATCTGGCGGCGGCCGCTGCGGCGACCAGTCGAGATAGGCCTCGATCAGGTTGCCCAGCCGATGGGCGAACATGCGGTCGTCGTCGAAGCAGGCGTGCCGCCCGGCCTCGAGCGCGCGGAGAAAGCCATCGGCCAGATCGGCGGCGTCGGCGTTTTCGCCCGCGAGCAGCTCCATGCCGTGCGGGTAGAAGTGATACGTGCCACGGCTGCCGTAGGGTCCGGCGAAGCTGTCGTCGGGGTGCAGAAAGAGCCGCGCGAAAGCCACCGCGCGGCGCAGCGACTCACTAGCCCGACGCGCAAGCGAGGGTGAATCGCCGCCCAAGGGTGAATCGCCGCCCAAGGGCGAATCACCGCCCAAGCGTGAGTTACCGCCGCTCCCTCGCTTGCGCGTCGGGCTAGTGTGGGCGATGAATCGTCGGTACTTGGCCAAGCAGTCGATCGTCACGGTCTGATAGCCGGGATCGGCCCCGCCGTATTCCTCAAACCAGCCTTCGGACGATTGCCAGGAGAGCACGCGCTCCACGCGGGCCTTGGCGGCCATCGCATATTTTGCATCGTCCGTTAGCGCCGCGAGCCGGGCCAAGCCGAGGGCGACCAGCGCCTGATGATTGGCCAGCCGTCCGGACTCGTCATGCTGAATCAGCCAGTCGGCCCGGCGGCGGAGCCAGGCGAGGAGTTCCGCGTCGTTCAGCCGGAGCAAGCGATACGCCTCGGTGGCGGCGGCAAACGAGAACGCCGCGGCCCCGAGCGCGCGCTCGAAGGGATAATAGTCGTCGCACGAGCCATCGCGATGGCAGCTCTTGGCCGCATAGCGCACCGCGGCCGCGGCCAGCTCGCGCACGCGCGGTTGTCCGTACCAGCGGTTGCCTGGCAGACGCTGGGTGGCCACCAGTGCCAGCGGCAGCGCTCCCTCCTGGTACATCTCCGAGGGGAACGCGCTCGTGCGGTAATGCCAGAACTGCCGGTCGAGACAGCCGTACGTCGGCCGGTAGGGATTGCGGTCAATGGCGCCCAGCAGGCGGGGGATGTGGGACAGGGCCGCGTGCAGATAACCGTCGCGCAGGGCGGGATCGCGCGACAGGAGCGACTGGCCTGACGCCTCCAGTTCGGTGGAATCCGCAAGGGCCGACGTCATTTGATGGAGACGGGTATGAGTCACTCGCCGTACTCGTACTCGTGCTCGAACTCGTGCTCGAATACAGGCCGAGCACGAGCACGAGTACGATTACGAGCACGAGGAACGGACTTTATCGCCGGTGGTGCGCCACGATCACCTCGGCCAGCAGGCCCAGCATCAAGGTCAGGAAGCCGGCCACGAGCACGACGATGTCGGATTCCTGCATGCTGCCGGTCGCGCGGAAGCTCCACACGCTCTTGGCCACGCCGGCGGCGAGCGCCAGGCCGGCCAGGGGCGCGAACACCTTCAGCGGCCGGAAGTAGAGCACGATGCGGACCACCGTGCTGAGGTAACTGAGCGTGTCGCGCACGATGTGGAACTTGCTCCGGCCAATGCGGCGGCGGTACTCGATCGGCACGTACTTGACCGCGTAGCCGTTCGTGAGGAAGGCCAGCGTCATCGTCGTGACGCAGCTAAAGCCGTCCGGCACGACCCACAGCCAGGGGAGCATGGCGTCGCGGCGGAAGGCCTTGAGGCCGGTGTTGAGGTCCGGGATGTGCTTGCCGGTGAGGTAGCAGGCCAGTTTGCGGATGGCCCATTTGGCCGCCGCGCGGAGCCAGGGGAGCGTGCCGCGCTCGCTGGTGCGGGCGCCGTTCACCTGATCGTAGGCCGGGAAATGCCGCAGCAGTTCGGGGATGGCCGCGGCGGGGTACGTGCCGTCGGCGTCGAGCATGACGATGATCTCGCCCCGCGCCGCCCGGATGCCGACCTTGCGAGCCGCGCCGGCGCCGCGATTCTCCGGGCAGCGGATCAGCCGGACGGCACACTGCCAGCAGTCGGCGGCGAAGGTTTCGACCACCTCGGCCGTGCGGTCGGTCGAGGCGTCGTCGACGACGAGGATTTCGTAGTCCCAAAGTGGCCGTCTCGCTCCGCGAGACGAATCATCTCGCGGAGCGAGATGACCACTTTCCGACAGCGTCTCGACGATTTCCTCCAGCACCCGGCCGATCGCCTCGGCTTCGTTGTAGGCCGGCAGCAGGATGGTGAGCTGCAGCCGCGAGGCCAGTTCGACCGCCGGCGCGGCCACGAGCTGCGTCTGCCAACCCTCCATGGCTGGTCTCCTGTAGAACAGAATTCATTCCGTTCGTTTCGGGTTGTCACTCGGGCAGTCAATGAGCGCGCCACGCAAACACGAACGGAATGAATTCCGTTCTACACGCGGGGCACTAGCGGCCTTATACCAGCATCGTTGCACCGCCTCCAACGGCAGTTGACTCGCGGTCGAGTGCTGGCACGCAGAAGCCCGGCTTCTCGGAGAAGCCGGGCTTCTGTGTTGATGCTGTCAACGCATCCTCCGTAGGGTATAAATGAGCAGGGCCCGCGGGTACGGCCCCTTGGTTCGATCCACACACAGTAGGAGCATTCCATGGCTCGCTGTTTCCGGGCAATGTTCGTCGCTCTCCTGGCGTTGCCGCTGGCAAGCTGTTCGTCCTCGCCGACCAATGCCCAGGAAAAGAAGGAAAAGGAGGACGAGGCCGACATTCAAACCGCCAAAGCGCGCGAGGAGTATATCGGGGATCTGAAGAAGTTCCTCAGCGCCAAGGGGGACGCCGTGGCCAAGGCGGCTCCGGATGTCCCGAAAGCGGTCAAGCGGTTCCTCGGCAAGACGAAGAAGGACGAAGAGCAGTTCGAGCTGGCCAGCGTCGCCGTGCAGGTGCTGGAGAGCAAAGGGCAGCCGGACGTCGCCCTCAAGCTGCTGGCCGAGTTGAAGGCCCACTACGCCGACGCCGACAAGGCGCTGGCCAAGGCCGCGGCGAAAGCCCACGAGACGGCCGAAAAACGCCTCGGGCTGATCGGCAAGCCCTTGAAGCTCGATGGCAAGCTGGTCGGCGGCGCCGCCTTCGACTGGAGCAAGTACAAGGGCAAGGTCGTGCTGGTGGACTTCTGGGCCACTTGGTGCCCGCCCTGCCGCGCCGAGCTGCCCAACGTCAAGGAGAACTACACCAAGTATCACGACAAGGGCTTTGAGGTCGTGGGCATCAGCCTGGACAAGGAGCCCGGCGAGCTGGAGGAGTTCATCAAAGAGCAAAAGCTGCCTTGGGACAACCTGTTCCCCGAGAAGCCCGAGGAGCGTTTTTGGAACCATCCCCTGGCGGAGAAATTCGGCATCGAGGGCATCCCCTTCACGATGCTGGTAAGCCGCGAGGGCAAGGTCATCGCGCTGAACGTGCGCGGCGAATCGCTGGGCGAGGAGTTGGAGAAGCTGCTGGGCGAGAAGCCGGAGAAGAAATAGGCGTGCGCCTCGGCGGCGGCATCGAGATTCGTCGCTGCGCTCCGAATGACAAGCGTCAGAATGACAAGCTGCTCACGATTTGATGCGCGAGGCGAACGAAATCGCCGTCATGGCCGTATCATCCATTAGGACCTCCCGCCGACCGGAGAAGCGCACCAATCCCTAGGTGACGCGACCTGCCCGCACTCCGAATTCCGCACTCCGCAGTCGTCGATGCCCCCTTTCGACTTCCAGCCTCGCACCCGCATCGTCTTCGGTCCGGACAAGATCGATGCGCTCGGTGATTTGGCGGCCGAACTGGGGGCACGTCGCGTATTGGTGGTGAGCGATCCGGGCATTCAGGCCGTCGGGCACGACGATCGGGGAATGACAGCGCTGCGCAGCGCCGCCCTCGACGCCCAGCTTTGGGACCACGTCGTCGAGAACCCCACGACGGCCAACGTCGATGCCGGCGTGGCGTTCGCCCGCGATTACCAGCCCGACCTGCTGGTCGGCCTGGGCGGCGGCAGCTCGATGGACTGCGCCAAGGGGATCAACTTCATCCACACCAATGGCGGGCGGATGCAGGACTACGTCCGCTACGGCAAAGCCACTCGCCCGATGCTGCCGATGATCGCCGTGCCCACCACGGCCGGCACGGGCAGCGAAACCCAGTCGTTCGCGCTCATCTCCGACGCCGAAACGCACGTCAAGATGGCCTGCGGCGACAAGCAGGCCGCTTTCCGCGTGGCCTTGCTCGATCCCCAGCTCACGCTCACGCAGCCGCCGCGGGTGACGGCGCTGACGGGCATCGATGCCATCTCGCATGCCCTGGAGACGTTCGTGACGACGCGGCGCAATCCCGTGTCGCTCACCTTCAGCCGCGAGGCCTGGTGGCTGCTGTCCGTCAACTTCCTGCCAGTGCTCCAGCAGCCGCTGGACCTCGAGGCCCGCTCCGCCATGCAGCTTGGGGCGTCGCTGGCCGGCCTGGCGATCGAGAATTCGATGTTGGGGGCCGCCCATGCCCTGGCCAATCCGCTGACGCAGCACTTTGGCATCTCCCACGGCCAGGCGATCGCCTTGGTGTTGCCGCACGTGGTGCGGTTCAACGGCGAAGCCGTAGGGGCGGACTACGCCGAGCTGTGGAAGGCGACGGTGGGCAGCGCGGACGAGGCTGCTGACTGCCGCGCTGCCGCGGCAAGGCTGGCCGATCACCTGACGGGGCTCGTGGCCCAAGCCGGCTTGCAGACGCGGCTTTCCGCCTGCGGCGTATCGGCCGATCGCTTGGGCGACCTGGCTGCCAGCGCCGCCACACAATGGACCGGCGCGTTCAACCCTCGCCCCGTGAACGAAGCCGAGCTGCTTCGACTCTACGAAGCCGCTTGGTAGGGAGCCGCTTGGCAGGAAGTGGCAAGGCAGCCGCGCTTCACCACTCCGGCTGTTCGCGCGCCGTGGCCGGTTTGGCTCGCCGCAGCCGCGTCAGGACCCACCAACAGGTTGCGCCCAGGGCCAAGCCGACCAAGTCCTCGATCAGGTCGGACAACTGCGGCGTGCGGGGCGGAAAGAACGCTTGCAACGGTTCGCTCGCCAGGGCATACGCTACGGACAAGCCCAGCCGCACGGCGCCGCGCCGCGGCCAGGGGCTGGCGCAGCTCAAGAAGCCCAGCGGCAGAAACGCCAACACGTGCCCGACGGGATCGACCTTGTCGAAATAGAGCGTGCGGAGCACGTCGTGCTCGGTGCCCGCCATAATGAATGGGTCGGGCAGGAACAGCCCGGCGCTCAGGACGGCCAGGTAGAGGAGCCAGAGCGCGGTGGCGAGATATTTCAATCGATCCTCTCAATCGTTCTTGCGGTCCAAATTGCCCGATTTGCGTACCGCCCACAGCAGCCGCAGCCCCAGCGCGAAGCTCATCAGACAGCCCGCCGTGCCGGGCAGCGGGATGCTATAAAAGACCGGCCCGACCTGCTGGCAAAGGAGCATCGCCGAGCCGACGAACATGGCACTGGACAAGAGGCCCAGCACCAGGCGATTGACTGAAGGCTCCAACCCTCGGTGGTCGAGATGGACGTCGAACTTGCCGCTTTGGATTTGCTGCAAGATGTCGCTCAGGCCGCGGGGCAGGGTCTCGGCCAGGTGCTCCAGCTCCAGATACATGCGGCGCAGCTTGCGGAGCTGCCGCGTCGGCGACAGCCGCCGCAGCATCAGTTTCCGCTGATACGGTTGCAGCAGCTCCATCAGGCTGAAGCGCGGGCTGGCCAGCCGGGCCGTGCCCTCGAGCATCACCAGCACCTTGAGCAGCAGCCCGAATCGAGCGGGCAGCATCAGGTGGTAGCGGCGGATGATCTCGGTCATCTCGCCAAGCGCGGCCCCCAGGTCCAGCTCGCACAGCGGCTGGCCGGCGTAATGCGCGAGAAAGTCGGTCAGGTCCAGGCTCAGCGCCGCCACGTCCAGGTCGCCCGGGGCGGCGCTGATCCGCGTGATCACGGAGGTCAGGTGGGCGGCGTCGCGGTTGGCCAGGGCCAGCAGCAGCTCCTCGATGTATTCGCGGAGCGGCTCGTCGATCTCGCCCACCATGCCGTAGTCGAGCAGCCCGATCACGTTGCCTTCCAGCAGCAGAAAATTCCCCGGGTGCGGATCGGCGTGATAGAAGCCGTGGGTGAAGATCATCTCCAGGAACAGCGCCGCGCCGCGGCGGGCGGCCTGGTCCAGGTCGAGGTTCGTCTCCCGCAGCCGGCGGCTGTCGGAGAGCGCGATGCCCTCGAGCCGCTGCATGGTCAGCACGCGGGACGTGGAGTGCTCTCCATAGGTGCGAGGGACGAGCACGCTGCGGTCCCGCCGGAAGACCTTTTGGAACCGCTCCATGTTCCGCCGCTCGCGGACGAAATCCAGCTCCCGCAGCAGCGTGCGGCGGAGCTCGGCGACCGTGGCGATGGGGCGGTAGTTCTTGAACTCCGGCACGCGCTCGGCCAACTGGGCCAGGCCGGTCAGAATCTCCAGGTCGATCCGCATTTTCTTGTCGATGCCGCGCCGCTGCACCTTGACCACCACGTCATCGCCCTCGGCCAAGCGCGCGCGGTGGACCTGCCCGATCGAGGCGCAGGCCAGCGGCGTCTCATCGAATTGCGAGAAGACGGCCGTCAGCGGCTGGCCGAGCTCCGCCTCGACGGTGGCCCGCACCACGTCCGGCGGGTCGGCCGGCACGTTGTCTTGCAGCCGCTCCAGCTCGGTGGCCAGCTCGGTGCCGATCAGGTCGGGCCGGGTGCTGAGAACCTGGCCCAGCTTGATGAACGTCGGCCCCAGCTCCGTGAGCGCCAGGCGAATCCGCTCCTGCCCGGTGAAGCGGGCCAGCGAGGCGCCGTCGCGGGTCTTGAAAAGGTCTTTGGCGAACTCCACGTCCAGCCGGCTGATCCAGTTGGCCAGCCCATACTTGCTCAACACCGTCAGCACCTCGACCGCCCGGTTGAGGTTCCGATAGAGGTGCGGAATGGTGGTGATCTTCATGGCGCAGGCGACGGGGCTCTTCCCCACTCTACTCCAGCGCCAGGAAGCCGACCAGCCAAGCAAAGTAGGCTGACTCTCCGAGTCGGGCGAGCTGAGGCAACGAGTCCCGACTCGGAGAGTCAGGCCACGGCGGCCATCGCCGCCTGGCGGTCGGCGCACGTCGTCACCACGCGGTCCATCGTGAAAAGTCGCATGGTGCTGAGCACTTCGGACGTGGGGGCGAAAACCACCAGCTTGCCGCCGCCGGCGGTCAGGGCCTCTTTCCAGAACAGCAGCGCCGAGAAGAAAATGCTGGCGGCGAACGTCAGCCCGCTCAGGTCCAGCAGCACGTGCTTGGGCGACTCTTGCTTGAGCATGTCGTCGAAGTAGGCCTCGGCCGCGCGGCCGTTGCTGTGGTCGTACTCGCCGACCAGGGCCAGGGCGACGATCTTCGGCTTGGCCTGGATCGCCTGATGGCTCAGCTTGAGCTGCGAGGCGGACGACTGTGGGTTGGGGTCTGCGGCTGGCATGGGTTCCCAAGCGGACTACGGAAATGGTGGCAATGGTCCTCGAGCCGGATTGTCGGCCGATGGGGGCCTGCCCGTCAAGTGATCGCCAGAAGCCCGGCTTCTTGGAGAAGCCGGGCTTCTTTGCCGACGGCTTGCCCAAGCGCGTCTACTCTTTCGTCTTCGTCAGCTCCTTGAGCTGCGTCAGCGAGCGGTACATCGGCAGGTGCCGGTAGTAGACCTCGAGCGTGAGCAGTGCCAGCGCCGTCGAATACAGCCGGCCGCCCGCTTGGGCCCACTCGGCGCCCTCAGCCTCCCAGCTTCCAGCCTTGTGGCTGTAGCGCTGCTGCGTGCGGATGAGGTGCTCGCGCATGCGATAATTCCACAGGTCGAACTGCTCCCCCTCCATGTGGTGCAGCACCTGGGTCGCATAGTAGTAGTAGTAAATGGACCCGAGCGGGCCGCCCACAGGACCGGTCTTCGGCGGCAAGTTGCCCATCATGAACTTGCAGCCGGCGACGAGATCGGCGTTGTCCTGCTTCCAGCCGGCGTATTGCCGCGAGAGCAGTCCAGCCGAGGTCAGCACGATCGTGGCGTCCTTGCCCGGCTGATAGCCGTAGCGGGAGAACTTGGCCTCGGTCGGACCATTGGCGACGGAATCCAGGAACTTCTGCGACTTGGTCAGCGTTTCCGAGGGGACGGGCAGACTCGCCAACTGCCCGTCGCGAATGGCCAGGAACACCCAGCCGGTGACCGACATGTCGCCAGGCGTGTTCGGCGAGTAGCACCAGCCGCCGCCGTAATGTTGCGCCTCGATCAGGTACCGCACGGCGCGCTGGGCGGGAATCTTGAGAGTCTCGTCTCCCGACAGCCCATAGGCTTCGCACAGGGCCATCGTGCCCAGCGCGTGCGAGTACATGGTGCCGCCGAGGTTGCCGATCTTCTTCACGTCCTTTTCCTTGACGACCTGGTTCTTCTTCAGGAAGTCCAAGCCGTCTTTGACGACCCGCCGATACTTGTCCAACTCGGCCGGCTGGCTGGGCGCGCGGGTGTGCGTGATGCCGGCGCCCAGAAACGGCAGCAGCCCAAAGGCCGTGCCCGCCGTGTCATTGTCCTGCACGTCCTTTTCGAACTCCGTGTGACAGTTGCAGCCTGAAATGCCTTGGTGATAGTTCTTCAGCGACCAGCGCCCGTCTTGCTGTTGATGAGCCGCAAGCCAGCGTAAGCCCTGCAGCACAGCCTGCTCGGATTCCGGCGTGCCGCCGTAGGCTTCGAGCAGGGCGTGCTTGCTTTCGCTGGTCAACCGGCCGCCGAATGAGCCTTTCCGCAACAGGCCGGCCAGTTCCTTGTTCGAGGTGACTTCTCGCGGCAGAAAGCCATTCTCGCCCCGCGAGATGCGAACCAGCAGCACGTCGCTGGCGGTCAGGTGGGCCGCGCTGGCCACGACCTTGGCCGTGCGGATGAGCTCCTTCGTGTCGGGTGCCGCGGTGAGCGTGACTGAGGCCGCCGCCTGTCCCGGTGGCAACTCGATGTTGGGAATCGTTACACCCTCGGGGAGGTTCTCGATGCCGATCTTGACGGCCCCCTGGTAGCTGAGCCGCTCCACCGGCACTTGCACGGTCTTGGCCTCGCCTGGCTTGAGCGTGACCACCATGAACGAGTTGACGCGGAAAGGCTCCTTGGCAATCTGCAAGGGGATCGTCAGGTTGAACAGCCGCCCCTGCGCCGACCCCGCGACGCGCAACATGTGCGCCGCCTCGGGCGCGTCGGGCGCCGCGACGATCTCCAGCTTCGATTCGCTCTGCGCGTCGGCGATGTTCGTGGCCCGGATGGTGATCTTGTCCGACACGCCCTCGGGCCGCATTTCCACCGGCCCGGCATAGCCGTTCCGCTGCAGGGCCAGGTTGATCGTGGCGGTGGTGCCCGGCTGCACGATGATGCCTTCCACCGGCTGGAAGGCCGGCAGGTTGAGCTTGTTGACGGTCACGGCCACCGATTGAGTAGCCTGGGCCTGCCCGGCCTTGATGGTGACATCGAGCTTGCCGCTGAGTTTGTCGGCCGCCGCGGCGTCGGCGACCAGCGCGAGCTGGCCCACGGACTGCCCGGCCGGGATTTCCGCGGGCGTCGCCGTGATGCCTTGAGGAGCGCCGGCGACCTGAACCTGGATCGGTCCCTCGTTGCCGTTTCGCTCGACCCGCAGCTCGACCGTGGCCCGCCCGCCCGGCTCGAGCATCACGGCACCCAAGGCCGCCAGCGCCAGCGGCTTGACGTTGGCGCCGGGGCCGGCGGCCGTGGTCGGATTGGACGCGCTGGGCGTCGTCGCCGTGGGGCCGGGGTTGTTCGTGGCGACCGGCTGTTTGTCGTCGCCCCCTCTCATCAGCATCACCACCAAGGCGCCGATGGCGAGCAGCGCGAATCCACCCAGCCCGCAGATGGCGAGCAACTTCTTGTTCATTCCGGACGATGACTTCGGCGCAGCGGCTTGGCCGAAAGGAAAACCCGGCGACTGAAAACCGCCCGCCCCCGCCCCCGCCCCTTGTGCGGGAAATCCGGCACCGGCGGGGAATTGCGCCTGCGCTCCCGGTGCGGCGCCTGCCGGGTCGCCGGGCATCCCCATGCCGGGAAGGGTGGGCGCCGCGGCGTCCATCTTCATCAAGTCGTCGAGCGAAAGCTCGCCCGGGGCTTCGCCCCCTTGCAGATCGGGGATTGACAGCAGTTGGCTGCACTTGGGGCATTTGACCTTCTTGCCCGCCAACTCGTCTTTGACGCGAAAACCCTGCCCACAAGCGCAGGTTACGGTAATGGCCATCGCGCGATGCTCCCGGAAAGAACGAACGATGAAGACTCGCTCATTCTAGCTGGCGACGGCACCCCGTGCAAAAGGCTCTTGGCAGTGAGAAGATGCAATCCTCACCTTGTCACCTCGTCACCCGGTCACCTTGTCATTTTCTTGTCCGGCGAGTTCTTCTTCGCCGGGGCGACTTTGGCCAGCAGCTCCTTGGCGACCGCACGCACGCGGGGCGATTCGTCGTCCAGCAGCTTGGTCAGCGCGGGGACCAGCTCCTCGGCCGGCGCCCGGATGTTGACCAGGGAGCGGGCCGCCGTCTCCCGCACGAGCGGGGCCTGATCCCGGAGCGCCGTCAAGAGCGCCGGCGCGGCCTTGCTCGCGGCAGGACCGATTTTGCCGAGCGCCTCGGCGGCCGTGGCCCGCACGCTGCCGTCTTTATCGCCGAGGGCCTTGATGAGTGCCGGCACGGCCTCCGCCGCCGGCGGACCGATCGCCCCCAGCGCTCCGGCGGCGTACCAGGCGACCTTGGGATAGGTATCCGAATCCAGCGCGGCCACGAGCGGCGCCAGCGCCCCTTTGGAGTCCTCGCCGAGCTGCAAGAGAGCTTGAGCGGCCGCCTGCCGCACATTGCCATAACGATCCTTGAGCGCGGCGGCGAGCGCTTTGACAGCCGTCTCCTTGTGCTTATCGACGAAGCCGAGGGCGGTGGCCGCGCCGGCCCGGACCGACGCCTCATCGTCGCCGCTCGCGGCAGCGGCCAGGCCGTCCACGATGGCCTCCGTGCAGTGGCCGCGGCGAAGGACGGTCGTGAGTCCCGCCGCCACGGTGCGTCGCACGCGGGCGTCCTCGTCGTCCTTCAGACTGCGCAGCAAGGCGGCGACGGCCTCGTCGCTCTTGGGGCCGAGCCGGGAGAGCGACTGAGCCGCAAGCTGCCGCTGGGCCTGCGACTTGTCCGCCAGCGCCTCGATCAGCGCGAGTGCGATCCGCTGCGGCACCGGCAGCTCCGGCTGCGAAGTGAGATGGTCCAAGGCCTCGAGCGCCGTCAGCCGGACGTAGACATCGTCGTCCCTGACTGCGCCAACTAGCGCGGCGGCTGCCGCCGGTCCCATGCCGCCCAAGCCCTGAGCAACGGCCCGCCGCAGCCGCTCGTCCTTGTCGCGGCGGACGGCTTCGAGCAACTTGGGGATCGCGTCGGCCCCCATCTCGGTGAAGGCCTGGGCGACTTGCCGCGTCAAGCCGGGCTGCTTTTTTACCGCCGCCGCCAAGGGAGGTATCGCGCCCGATCCGACATTGCCCAGCCCCCGCGCGGCGGCTTGGGCGGCGATCTTGTCCTTGGCGGCCAACTGCTGGACCAGCCTGGCGACCTCGTCTGCGTTGGCAGCCGAGGGCTGCGTTGGGGCCGGCGCTTCGAGCGGCTCGGGACCCATCGGCCAAGCCCCGGCGCAGGATCGGCCAGCCAACGGAAGGAGGAAACTGAGCATCGCGAAACACAGGCTGATCGCGTGGCGCATGGGAGTTTCTTGAGCGGTTGGAGCTGCCGCAACGACTTGCGTGTTAGGGTACGGGCCAGCGACGGAAGAGCACAAGGAAAACCTTGCCGCTGACGTGGGGCACGTTTAGAAACGTGCCCCACGGGCGGCTGCTTGCTGATAGCTCTCTTTCGCCCGCAAAGTTTCTCAAGTTTGCCCCGTCCGCCGGCCGAATCTGTGGGCGTGATGCGCCAGATCGTCCTGCGCCTTCGCGGGCGATATGCGCGCATCGCTATCACGCGACGGAGTGCGCCGTGCCGTTTCCCCCCGGACGATGGCTGTATCGCGGCCTCACTGGCGTCGGCTTGCGAGTCACTCGCGGGCTGACGGCGCTGGGCGACCTGGCCATCTTCGCGGCGGCGACGTGCGCCTGGATGCTGCGGGCCCGCCCGCGCCCCGGCACGCTGACGCGCAGCTTCTACCAGATCGGCGTGCTGAGCCTGCCGGTGGTGGCGCTGACCGGCACGTTCATCGGCATGGTGCTGGCGGTGCATTCGTACAACCAGTTTCGCCTGGTCGGCTTGCAGAGCTGGGTGGGGGGCGTCATCAACCGGGCGCTGGTCCGCGAGCTGGGCCCGGTGCTGGCCGCCACGATGCTGGCCGGCCGAGTCGGCAGCGCGATGGCGGCCGAGCTGGGCACCATGCGGATCACCGAGAAGATCGACGCCCTGTCCAGTATGGGGACCAACCCCATTCATTACCTGGTCGTGCCTCGCTTCCTGGCCTGCCTGATCCTGATCCCGTCGCTCACGGTGATGGCCGACTTCATGGGCCTCTCGGGCGGATACCTGTTCTGCTGCACGCTGCTGGGGGTCGATAGCCACCACTACTGGGAACACGCCCAGCACTTCGTCGGCAACACCGACCTGGCGATCGGACTGGTGAAGAGCCTGTTCTTCGGCGCCGCCATCGGCTTGGTGAGCTGCCACCAAGGTTTCCATAGCGAAGGCGGGGCGGAGGGCGTGGGCAGCGCCGCCACGCAGGCGTTCGTGTACTCGTTCGTGACCATTTTGCTTCTCGACCTGCTGCTGGGCATCTTGCTCGATGTAGCCGTGCGCGTGATGCAGGCGTGAGGGTTCAGGGGTCAGGGTTCAGGGTTCAGATCATGATGAAGCGCAGTCTGAACGCTTGAGTCCTGTCCCCAATCACTGACTCCTGAACCCTGAACCCTGACCCCTGAACCCTGAACTCCTGAACCCTGACTCCTGACCCCTCCCAAATGTCGCGCGAAACCAAATCCGCCTCGTCCACGCAGCCCCACGTGCGGGTCGAAGGTCTCAACGTCCGTTTTGCCGGGCAGCACGTGCTGCGCGACATCTGCTTGGAGATCCCGCGCGGGCAGACGCTGGCGGTGATCGGCGAAAGCGGCTGCGGCAAGACGGTGCTCTTGAAATCGATCATCGGCCTGGTGCGGCCGACGGCCGGCAAGACGTTTCTCGACGGCCGCGACCTGCACGCGCTTTCCGAGCGCGAGCTGGCCCAGCAGCGGCTGCGGCTGGGCTTCGTGTTCCAGCAAGCGGCCTTGTTCGACAGCATGACGATCGAGGAGAACGTGGCCTTTCCGCTGATTCAGCACAGCCGGCACAAGGTTGAGGAGATTCAGGCCATCGTCCGCGGCCGCCTGACGCAGGTCGGCTTGTCCGAGGCGGTACTGACCAAGAAACCGGCCCAGCTTTCCGGCGGCATGCGGAAGCGCGTCGGCCTGGCGCGGGCCTTGGCCATGTGTCCCGAGATCGTCCTCTACGACGAGCCGACGACCGGCCTGGACCCGATCATGAGCGACGTGATCAACGAGCTGATCCTCCGCACGCGGAACAGCGACCGGGTGACCAGCATCGTCGTCACGCACGACATGCACACGGTGCAGCGCGTGGCCGATCGCGTGGTGATGCTCGAGCCGCTTCCCCGGCTGCGGCCCGACGAGCCGCAGGTGATCTTCGACGGCACGCCGAAGGAAATCCAGCAGTCGCGCGACCCGCGCGTGTCGCAGTTCGTCCGCGGCGAAGCGGGGGCGCGGTTGAGCGAGCTGGAAGACCACGAGATGAACGAATGATGAACGGGGTCGCTAAACCGCAAGCGAGATGGCGAGCGAGCGGCGGTTCGGCCCGTATCACGCACGCAATTGACAACTGACAATTGACCACGGACGACTGACAAAGCGTCATGAACGAACGTGCGATGCAATTCCGCGTGGGACTGGTGGTCGTGGTGACCCTCGGGATCGCCACGGTCATGGTGCTGCTCTTCGCCCGGCCCAGCGCCGTCTTCGAGGATTGCCTCACAGTGTACGTGGATACGCCGCAGGCGCCCGGCGTGAGCAAGAGCTCGCCGGTGCGCAAGAACGGCATCCTCGTGGGCCGCGTGACCGACGTGCAGCTCGTGGACCGCGGGGCGCGGATCACCGTCGGCTTGCAGAAGCGCTACCAGGACAAGGTCCGCCGCAACGAAGTGTTTCGCATCGGCGGCGGCTCGCTGATCGGCGACACTGAGCTGACCGTGGTGCCGACCGGCGATCCGTCGCTGCCCGACGAGCCGGTGCAGGAGGGGGACGTGCTCCACGGCGTGACGCGGATCGATCCCTTTCAAGTCGTGGGCAACGTGGACGCCGGGCTGGACCGCGTGGTGCGGTCCATTTCCGCGGCAGGCGACGCGGTCAGCACCCTGGCCCAGCGGCTCAACACGTTGGTCGATGCCAACGACAGCCACGTCAACAACGTGCTGACGCGGACGACGAATACGCTCGACAGCGTGCAGTCGATGGCCAAGAACATGGACCAGCTCGTGGCCGATCCGCAGTTGCGCGACAGCCTGAACCAGACGCTCAAGGAGATGCCGGCCTTGCTGCGCGAGGCCCGCGAGGCCACGGCCAAGTTCCGCGAGACGGCGGCCACGGCAGACCGCAGCTTCGCCAGCGTGCAGAAGGTGGCCGATCCCCTGGCCGACAACGGCCGCGGCCTGGTCGAGAAGGCCGACAAGCTGTTCGAAAAGCTGGGCCGCAGCGCCGACCGCATGGAAGAGCTGGTCGAGAACCTGCTGCTCTTCAGCCAGGCGCTCAACCGCAGCGACGGCACGCTAGGCAAGCTGATCAACGATCCGCGGCTCTACAACAACCTCACCGACGCCACGGCCCAGGTCAATCGCCTGGCGATCGAGCTGCGCCCGGTGCTCTACAACGCCCGGCTGTTCACCGACCAGCTCGCCCGCAACCCGGAGAAGCTCGGCGTACGGGGCGCGCTGGAGCGCGGCAGCTCGGGCGACAAACCGGTGCGGGGAGTGTGCCCGTAGAACGGAATTCATTCCGTTCGAGTGCCCTGTCCGCCCGACGTCACACTAGCCCGACGCGCAAGCGAGGGAAGTCATCGCTCTCCCTCGCTTGCGCGTCGGGCTAGTGTGCTATCCACAGCTTTGCAGCGGCAGCCCGAATAACTACACTTATCAAAGCGTCTTGATGGATCGGCCGCCCGGCGAGGCGGCCGCGCTGGCCCACCCCAATCCCTCCCCCCCGCTCTCCGCATGCCGCGCGTCCTTTCAACAGGAT
>JBGQHD010000003.1:0-23795 GCA_041497795.1 Planctomycetia bacterium | reverse complement strand
CGAGGAAGCCGCCCAGCCAGCGTAGGCAGGCTGCGGGCTGCGAGCTGCAGGCTACGGGAAGTCTAGCACCCCGGCTGCTGCCAGCAGCCGGGGTGCTTTTGGTTGACCCCTCTCCTTCATCGCGTGGCCCGCATGCTGTATCCTGTGTCCCGGAGTCTGAAGCCCGTAGTCTGAAGCCTGAAGTCCGAAGTCTGAATCTCAGCCCGTGTCCGCTTCTCTTCCCGTTCATAACGCTCTCATCAGCGTCAGCGATAAGCACGGCCTGGCCGAATTGGCCAGCGTGTTGGGCCGCGCGGGCGTCAACATTTACAGCACGGGCGGCACGTGCAAGCACCTGGAAGGGCTCGGCATCACCGTGCTGGACATCGCCAGTTACACGGGCTTTCCGGAGATGATGGACGGCCGGCTCAAGACGCTGCACCCCAAGGTGTTCGGCGGCTTGCTCTGCCGACGTGATCGGGCGGACGAAATGCAGGCGCTCCAGCGGCACGGTATCGTGCCGTTCGAGCTGGTGGTGGTGAACCTCTATCCCTTCAGTCAGACCGTGGCCAAGCCGGGCGTGACCGCAGCCGAAGTCATCGAGCAAATCGACATCGGCGGACCAAGCCTGGTGCGGGCGGCGGCCAAGAACCACGCCTTCACGGCGGTCGCTACCAGTCCCGCGCAATATGGCGAGATCGCCGGCGCCATTTCCACGACGGGGGCGGTGCCGCTGGAGCTGCGGCGCCGGCTGGCGGCGGAGGCTTTCGCTCACACGGCGGCTTACGATCAGGCGATCGCCGCCTACTTTGCCCGCGAGGTGCTGGACGAGGAATTTCCGACGACGCTGACCCTGCCGCTGCGGCGGCACGCGACGCTGCGCTATGGTGAGAATCCGCATCAAGCCGCCGCGGTCTACGAGCTGAGCGGCCATCGCGGCCCGAGTGTCGTGACCGCGCGTGTGCTGAATGGCAAAGAGCTTTCCTATAACAACCTACTGGACCTGGATAGCGCCCTGGCGATGGCGCGGGCGTTGTCCGGCCCGGCTGCCGTGGTCATCAAGCACAACAATCCCTGTGGGGCGGCCACGGCCGATGAGCTCGCCACGGCTGCGAGACGCGCTCTGGATGGCGACCCGGTGAGCGCGTTTGGCTCGGTGATCGGCGTCAATCGCCCGCTCGATGCGGCCACGGCCGAAGTGCTGACCGGGCCGGAGCGGTTCGTGGAGGCGATCGTGGCCCCGGCCTACGATGCGGCGGCGGTCGAAATCCTCACCACGCGGCCCAAGTGGAAAGCCAGCGTGCGGCTGCTGAAGGTCGGGCCGCTGGAGGCCGAATCCCGCGAGCTGAACTGTCGGTCAGTCGCCGGCGGCATGCTCGTGCAACAGGCCGATACCGGACCGGACGACGAAAGCGGTTGGCAAGTTGTCACAGCGAGCCGTCCGGCCGAGAAGCTGTGGGCCGATTTGCGATTCGCCTGGTCGATGGTCCGGCACGTGAAGTCCAATGCCATCGTGCTGGCCCGCGACGGCGCGCTAGTCGGCGTGGGCGCCGGGCAGATGAGCCGCGTGGACTCGGTGCAGATCGCCATTCGCAAAGCGGGCGAGCGGGCCAAGGGCGCCGTGCTGGCCTCGGACGCCTTTTTCCCGTTTGCCGACTCGATCCACGAGGCCGCCGCGGCCGGCGTCGCGGCGATCGTCCAGCCCGGCGGCTCGCGGCGCGACGACGAAGTGATCGCGGCCTGCAACGAACACGGCCTGCCGATGATCTTCACCGGCCGGCGACATTTTCGACATTAGGTAATCGCCATGCTCATCGTCATCAAGTTCGGCGGCACGTCGGTCAAGGGGGGCCAGCGTATCCGCGGCGCGGCCCAGCTCGTGAAGAAGGTCGTGGCCGACGGCCATCAGGTGGTCGTCGTCACCTCGGCCATGGGGGGCATGACCAACCTGCTGGTCGGCATGCTCGATCGCTTCGCCGCGCCCAACGTGGACGAAACGCAGCAGGTGAGCCAGTTCCTGCGGTTCGCCAAGCAGCTCGAGACGGAACACATGGCGGCAGCCAAGGAAGCCATCTCGCGCGACGACCTCCGCGCCGAGGCGGACAACGCCCTGTACACCGAGCGGCACAACCTCGAGCGCGTGCTGATGGGCAGCCACTTCCTCGGCGAGCTGACCCCCATCGCCTACGACTTCATCGTCTCCCAGGGGGAGCGGATGGTCGTGCCGGTGCTGGCCAACAGCCTGCGTGGGCTGGGGGTCGAAGCCGTCGGCATCGCCGGCAACGGCGCGGGCATCATCACCGACCAGAACTTCGGCAACGCCCGGCCCGACATGCAGCGCACGCGGGAAGAGGTCCGCAAGACGCTGCTGCCGCTGTTGCAGCAGGGCAAGACGCCGGTCATCGCCGGCTTCTATGGACGCACCGAGAAGGGGCGCATCGCCGTCCTGGGCCGCGGCGGCAGCGACTACTCGGCCACGCTGATCGGGGCGGCGCTCGATGCCGATGAAGTCTGGATCATGACCGACGTGGACGGCGTGAAGACGACCGACCCGCGGCTGGTGCCCGCCGCTTATACCATCCCGGAGATGCCCTACCACGCCGCCAGCGAGATGGCCATGCTCGGCGCCAAAATCCTGCATCAGCAGAGTGTCGTGCCGTGCGAGGCGCAGAAGATCCCGCTACGGATCGCCAACACCTTCGAGCCGGAGAAGCCCGGCACTTGGCTGGTCTCCGATCCCAAGGGCAAGCCGCCGGCGGTGTGGGCGTTGACGCTCACCACCGGTGCCCTGGTGCGGCTTTCCGCCGCGGCGCCGGGCGCGGCGGGCGCGTTCGCCAGCCGCGTCTTCGAGCAGTTCGAGCTGCGGAACATCGAAATCCTGGCCACGGCCAGCGCCCGCAACGGCCAGACGCTGCTCTGCCTGCTGGGCAAAGAGAGTGCCAAGCGATTCAAGGAGCTGGCCCAGCGCGAGGCGGGCGACGGCGTGGACGTGGAAATCCAGGAGCCGGTCGCCGTGCTGGGCGTCGTCGGGCCGGGCGTGGGCAAGGAGCCCGGCGTGCTGGCCCAGGTGGCCGGCTGCTTCGACGCCGCCGACATCCAGCCGCTGGCCACGTTGCAGGGCGCATCGCCCGACAGCATCGTCGTGGCCCTGCCCGATCAGCAAGACACGACCAAGAACGAATCGCTCATCACGGCGATGCGGGCCATGCACCGCGAATTGGGGCTAGGGTAGGGCGGACACTCTTGTCCGTCCGCATCGAGGTGAACGATCGCAGCGATCAGCGGCGAGTTGAACATCGAACGTCCAACATCCAACATCGAACGTTGACAAAGGCAAGTGGACCGCGTTCGATGTAATGTCGGACGTTCGACATTGGGCGTTCGCACCGCACTGCCGCCCTTGTTGAGGCGGACAGGATTGGCCAACTATGCAAACCTTGCCAGCCATCGAGCCTAGCACATCCAAAGTTCACAGCGCCAAAGACCCCGTTCACCCGTGGCGCGACGTCGGGCTGCCGATTCTCGTCAGCATCGCGGTGTTTTGCCTGATGAACACGCTCTGGAGTCAGACGGCGGTCGGCGTGCATCTGGGCCAGTTCGCGCCGGTAGCGGTCTATCTGCTGAGCAGCCTGGTGGCGCTGGGGTTCCTGGCCCGTGCTTTGGGCGGCGGCGCGCTGACGGCCGGCGACCTCGGCCTGGCGCCGGACGCCTGGCGGCCGCAGTACCGGGTGCTGGGACTGGCCTTCACCGTCGGCCTGGTGGCCTTCTTGTATGCCTCGATGCCCGGCGTGGTAGAGACGCCGCGGTTTGGCGACTTCGCCTTTTGGTACTTCTTCCTGCTGTGCGCCACGATGACCGAGCTGCTGGTCTTTCTGGGCCTGGGCTTCTGCCTCACGGAGCGTTGGCTCCGCGACCGCGGCTGGCGGCCGGTGACGGCCGTTCTGGCGGCCGGCGCATTCTCCGGCGTCACCTTCGGGCTCTACCACTACAGCCACGAGCCGCGGATCCACCCCTACGCTCTGCCGCTGATTCTCGTGATGTGGATGAACCTGACGGTCTTCGTGCTGACGCGCAATTTTCAATTGACGTTCGTGCTGCACAACGCGGTGGCCGCCGTGGGCTTCACCAAGGATCAATATGCGTCCACCAATCCGCCCGACGCGCTGAATCCCGCCGCCTTGAAGGATGGTCTCACGCTGTTTTTGCTAGGGCTGGCGTTCGTCGTGCCCTATCTGTGGCTGCACTTCCTCGAATGGCGGCTCTGGCCGCGTGGCGAGCCTGCCTCCCCATGAGTGCCGCGCCCGTCTTGGTTCTGGGGACCCGCAACCGGAAGAAAGGGATCGAGCTCTTCGATCTGCTGCGGCCGCTGGGCGTCGAGGTCCGCACGTTGGCCGACTATCCCACGGCGATCGAGGTGGTCGAAGACGGCGACACGTTTGCCGCCAACGCCGCCAAGAAGGCGACTCAGCAGGCCCGCCACCTCGGCCAATGGGTGCTCGGCGAGGACAGCGGCCTGTGCGTGGACGCGCTGCAAGGGGCGCCTGGCGTCTACTCCGCGCGCTATGCCGGCCCGGGCGCCACCGATGAGGCCAATAACCGTCGCCTGCTGGCAGAGCTGGAAGGCACGCCCCTGGAGCGCCGCACGGCACACTACGTCTGCCACGCCGAGCTGTCCGATCTGCGGGGAAAAATCCGGGCCACGGCCGAAGACCGCTGCCACGGCCGCATCCTCTTTGCGCCGCGCGGCAGCGGCGGCTTCGGCTACGATCCGCTGTTCGAGATTCCCGAGTATCACCGCACGTTCGGGGAACTCGGCGCGGCGGTGAAAGCGGCGCTCAGCCACCGTGCCCGCGCTTTGCGGAATCTCGTGCCGGAGATTGCCCGGTTGCTGGCGACGGGCGAGTGGAAATAGGCTGGGGCCAGCGGCGGGAGCGCATTTAGGACTTGCCTCTCGGCGCGGCGGGGCGTCGATCACCCGTCGCCAGCGCTCCGGCACGCCTGCCCAGGCTTGCGCGTACGTCTGCTCCAGCGGCACCAGAATGTAATGCGTTCGCGTCAAGAACAGCGGCATGTCGATCAAGCTGCTTCCCACATTGACAGGCTCGACGTAAGCCTTCACCGGAGTCTTGGCGCAGTAGGATGCCATCGCCAGGGGCAGCCCCGCGGGCGGCTCATAGGGATCGGCCAGCAGCTCGTCCCAGACGACGCCGTGCATGCCGCGCGGGTCGTGTTTGGTCGGCGGATGCAAGTCGACCACGAGCACGTGAATGCCTTCACGCAGCGCCGCAATCACCTTCTCGGTAAAGTCTTCGACCGTCGCGGCATTGTGCTTGTTCGCCGTGGAGACAATCTCGACCAGCGCCACGATGCGGTCCCCTGTAACGTGACGAATGACGAGCGTCAGCAGATCGGGTGAGATTTCTCCGGATCGCTGCTCGCCCAAAGCGTAGTAAGTGGATGGAAGCAATCCACCATTCAGCGAGGCCTGTAGACTGGCAATCCAAGCATTATGGAATGCGTGAAAGACTCCGGCGGTAACGCGCGTCCAGTCGTGCACGGGCATGGCACACCTCGCTTCTCTCACACATCCTACTTAAACTCCCACTCCCGCACATCGACGAAATGCCCCGCCACCGCCGCTGCGGCGGCCATCGTGGGGCTGACCAGGTGCGTACGGCCGCCTTTGCCTTGGCGGCCTTCGAAGTTGCGGTTGCTGGTGCTGGCGCAGCGCTGGCCGGGCGAAAGCGTGTCGGGGTTCATGCCCAGGCACATGCTGCAGCCGGCTTCGCGCCACTCGAAGCCCGCCTCGCGGAAGATGCGGTCCAGCCCTTCGGCTTCGGCCTGCTGCTTGATCTGTCCGCTGCCGGGCACGACCATCGCATGGACGTGCGAGGCGACGTGGTAGCCGCGCACCGTGCGTGCGGCGGCACGCAGATCCTCGATGCGGCTATTGGTGCACGAGCCGATGAAGATCCGGTCAAGCTTCAAGGCGGTGATCGGCGTGCCGGGCGTCAGCCCCATGTATTCCAGCGCCTGGGCCGTCGATTTGCGGTCGGTGTCGCCGTCGAACTGGTTGGGATCGGGCACGCGGCCGGTCACCGACGTTACCTGGCCGGGGTTCGTGCCCCAGGTGACCTGGGGCGTGACGTCGGCCGCCCGGAAGACTTCCACGCGATCGTAACGTGCGCCCGCGTCGCTGGGCAGCTCCCGCCATCGCCGCACGGCCGCGTCGAAATCCTGGGGCGCGAACTGCCGCCCCCGAAGATAGGCGAACGTCGTCTCATCGGGGGCGATCATGCCGGCACGCGCCCCGGCCTCGATCGTCATGTTGCAGACGGTCATCCGCTCTTCCATGCTCAGCGCGCGGACGGCCTCGCCGGTGTATTCGATGCAATAGCCCGTGCCGCCGTCGGTGCCGATCTGGCCGATGAGGTACAGAATCAAGTCTTTGGCCGTGACGCCGGGCAGCAGTCGGCCATCGACGCGCAGCTCGAACGTCTTGGGGTACGATTGCAGCAGCGTCTGCGTCGCCAGCACGTGCTCGACTTCGCTGGTGCCGATGCCGAAGGCCAGCGATCCGAACGCGCCGTGCGTGGCCGTGTGGCTGTCGCCGCAGACGATGATCGTGCCCGGCTGAGTGAGCCCCAGCTCCGGCCCGATCACGTGGACGATCCCCTGCCGCGGGTCGTCGAGGTCGTAGAGGTGGATTCCAAACTCCCGGCAGTTGGCCCGCAGGGTGTCGACCTGCTTGCGGGAGATCGGGTCGGCGATTGGCAGCCCGCGGTCCGTGGTCGGCACGTTGTGGTCCGGCGTGGCGACGGTCAGCTCCGGGCGGCGGACGCGGCGGCCGGTCAGGCGCAGCCCCTCGAAGGCCTGGGGGCTGGTGACTTCGTGGACCAGGTGCAGGTCCACGTAGAGGATCGTCTGCTTGCCTTTCTCGGCATGGACGACGTGGGCGTCCCAAATCTTCTCGAACATCGTCCGGGTTTTGGACGTGGCGGACATGGGGCAAACTCAATCACTCTCGTGGTGGGATATTCGGTGCCGCCGGGATGGGGGTTTAGGCGAAGCAACTGAGTATACCGCCGTCCAAGGCCGGCGCGGAGCAGAATCGGCACAGTAAGGCGGACACTCCTGTCCGCCGCGTCCGCCGCCGCGAGCCTTGGCTTTCGTCCCCCACAACGCGATACTGAAAGCGCGCGCCTTGGCACCGGAGTTGCTACTACTCAACCGGGGGAGACAGTTTGACGCCAGCCGCCCGCCGGGAGGATGTTATGACCGCCGTTTTGGATCGCTTGCAGAGCCTGCGGGTAGCCGACGTGATGAGCCGTCACGTCGTGCCGCTGTATGCCCACCAGACTATGGGCGAAGCTGCGGCCGTGTTTGTCGAGCATCGCATCTCGGGCGCGCCGGTGCTGGACGAGCAAGGCCGCTGCGTCGGCATCTTGAGCACCGCCGACTTCGTCTGCGCCGACGGCCGGCCCGGGGAGCACGCGACCTCGATCACTGCCGGCGGAACGGCGGTCACGCGTCAGGACCCCAACGGACCGTGGGAGATTCGGGATGTCTTTCCCGACCGCGTCTCCGCCCACATGGCGCCGGCCGTGCAGGGCGTGGCCGCGCAGACGGCCCTGGTGGAAGCCGGCCGCATCATGTGCGCCCAGCACATCCACCGCCTGCCGGTGCTCGACGACCAGGGCCATCCGCAGGGGATGGTGACGTCGCTGGACATCGTGGCGGCGGTCGTGCAGGCGGTCGAGGAACAACAACGATCTTAGCAAGCCGTCTACCTTTATTACGAGGCACACCATGAGTTGGCTCCCCAAGCGCAGCGTTGTCGTCCCGGTGGATTTCTCCGAGCAATCGATCAAGGCGGTGGACCTGGCGCTGGGCCTGGTCGAGGACACCTCGCACGTCCACGTGGTGCACGTGCTGCCGGTGATCTCCTACGTCGAGCCGGGTGTCGTCTGGACCGCGGTGGACGACGACGCGCGGCGGCATCATGCGGAGCAGGCGCTGAAGGAACGGCTGGCTGAGCCGCGGCACGCCAAGGTGCAGCTTCACGTGACGATCGGCGATCCCGGCCAGGGCATCACCGAGCTGGCCGCCGAATTGAAGGCCGACTTGATCGTGCTCCCCTCGCACGGCCGCACCGGCCTGAAACGCCTGCTGATTGGCTCGGTGGCCGAACGCGTCGTGCGGCTGGCGCACTGCCCGGTGCTGGTGCTGCGAAGCTGATCGGCCTGCCGTAGCTGAACTCGCCAGAGTTCAGCCATGCCCGAAGTCTGCCGACTTCGGCTGGCTGCCGGACATGCGGCGTGGCCATGAGCTCGAGCGATCAGTCTTTCAGCAGCCTTGTCAAGAACTCCCGCGCCGCGCCGACCTCTCCCAGCCGCGCGGCCGCGAGGGCCTGGATCAGCAGTTCAACGTGTTGCTGCGTGAAGGGCACCGCCGCACCGGCGGCTGGCACGTCGGGAACCAACCGCGCGGCGATGTGGCGGCCGAGCGAAGCGATGCCTTCGCCGGTGATCGCGCTGGTGCGAAGGAGTGGCCCGTCTCCGAAGCTAGAGCCAGTTTCGTCTCCCCCTCTCCCCTCTGGGGAGAGGGTTGGGGTGAGGGGCAAATCGGCCAGGCGCGCCGCCTGCACGACCAGATCGCACTTGTTCAGCACCCGCACCGCGCGTGGGTGACTTCGGACGAGTTCTTCGTCTTCCTCGCTCCACGGCAGCGCGGCATCGAACACCAGCACGAGCAGATCGGCCGCGGCGATTTGTTCGAGCGCCTTGGCCATGCCGGCGACCTCCAACGCATCCGTTGACGACCGATCGTCAGCGATGCGCAGGCCGGCAGTGTCGGTCAGTTCGACGGGCCAGCCGTCGAGTGCGGCCGTGGCGGTGACCACGTCCCGCGTCGTGCCCGGCTGGTCGAAGACGATCGACCGCTCGTAGCCCAGCAGGGCGTTGATCAGGCTGCTCTTGCCCACGTTGGGGCGCCCGGCCAGCACCACGCGCCACGGCGTGGCGAGGTGCAGGCCGAGGGACGACCACCGCAGCATTCCCTCCACTCGCCGAACCGCATCGGCCGTCTTCTCGCTAGACAGCAATTGCACGATCTGCCCCGCCTCGTTGGCCAGTGCTCCGGCCCATTGCTCAAGAAGGATATTCGCCGTCCGCAGCGTGGGGGCCAGGGCCAAGGCGTTTCGCGCCTCGCGGGCGATGCCCGGCGCGGAGGGCGGATCGCGAAGCGTTTGCAGGTGATCGATCTCTGCCGAGGGCAGTTCACGAACGGGGACGGTCTCCACCCCGCGCTCCACCAGCGACTGCACGATCGCCTGGGCGGCCGCCGATCCGCCGTGGCAGTGGATTTCGATCGCCGCCGCTTCCACGTGGCCGCGTTTCTCCGAGACGCGACCGCGAGTCTCGGAGAGACTCGCCCACGTGACGGGCCGGCGGCAGACGACCACCTCCTCTCCCGCGGGCGAGCCCCACCGGCCGTAGAGCACCCGGCCGAGGGGAAAGTCCTCGCGCCTGCGTCCATCGCCGGCCACAAAGCACTGCCCAACGATCTTGGCCGACCCTTCACCGACGACGCGCACGGTCGCCACGGCGCCCCGGCCGGGTGGCGTCAGCACGGCGACTTGCGGAGGAGATGACAAGGGGCCAATGCTCGGTGCTCGGGTGTGGTGCGAATCCGTGCAGACTGTTATAACCTGACGTGCGGGGCCGGGCCGTGCGGCGCGGCATGGACCGCAGGTCCATTCTCGGCCAGCCCACTGCGTTTCCAAAGACTGCCGGAGCGATCCTCATGCGTTCTACCCGATTGTGGCTTTCGATACTCAGCCTGGCGATCGTGGCCGGGTGCGGCACGCAGGCCGGAGAGAACAAGACGGCGGACGACCCCAACCCCGCCGACAAGAAGGCGGAGAAGAAGGTCGAGCTCAAGGTCCTGCCCGCCGAGCAGCTCTTCGCCCAGATCAAGAAGTGTAGCGGCAAGGTCGTGGTCGTGGATTGCTGGAGCACCTGGTGCGAGCCGTGCAAGAAGGAGTTCCCCGGCCTGCTCAAGCTGCAGGCGAAGTACGGCGATCAGATGGCCGCGATCTCCGTTTGCCTGGACTTCAGCGGGACAGGCAAGCCGGAGGATACCCGGGACGACGTCATGAAGTTCCTCAAGGAGCAGAATGCGACCATCGAGAACGTGCTTTCCAGCACGGCCGACGACGAGTTCTTCCAGGCCGTCAAGAAGGAGTTCAAGCTGTCCGAGGCGCCCGCCGGCGTGCCGATCATCCTGGTCTTTGACAAGGAAGGCAAACTCGTCAAGCGCTGGGACACCACGAACCTGGCGCAGGAAAAGAGCTTCTCTTACGCCAAGAACGTGGACCCCGTCGTCGAGAAGCTCGTCAAGCCGTAGGCGATTGATCTGGCAAGCACGTGCCGCGGATTGCCGCGGATTGTGCCTCGCGCGCCGCACACAAACGTGCGTTTTCGCGCGCCGCGGCCTCTCTTCCAAACGGTGCCCTGGCAAGCGGCTTGTGCGATCGTTGGGCTTCTTAGGAGGGCTTGCGCGCCGGGCGGCGCAGCGGCCGTTCGGCCCGGCTTTTGCACCTGTGGCAATCTGGTTCGTCGCTGTAGTCTCAATCCGATTGGGGGTGAGTCATGCCGGCGCTCTTGGAACGTGCCGCTGGGGCGAGAGGGGGTGGCTGCCGGCCCCTGCGCGAAACCACGCTGCCGGATCCGTGCGGATCGGTGACGGACGAGGAGTTGTTGCGCCGCGCGGCCGATCTTCGGGATAACGGCGCCTTCGCGGAGCTGATTCACCGCTACGAGCGCGAGCTGCACGGCTATCTGACTCGCTTGCTGCGCGATCCGCACCGCGCGGAGGAGGTCGTGCAAACGACCTTCCTGCGCGTTTTCGAGCATGCCCACGCGTTTCAGCACGACCGGCCCGTCCGTCCGTGGATCTATAGCATCGCCACCCATCTGGCCGTGGACGTGCTGCGCGACAACACCCGGCGGCACGAGGTGAGCCTCGATCGAGTGCGCGGTCCCGCGCAGGCCGACGGCGCGGGCCTGGCCGAGCTGCTGGCCGCCGCGGTGCCCAGCCCGCCGGAGGAGCTCGAGGCCCGCGAACTGCACGACTGGGCTCACCGGGCCGTGGACGCTCTTCCCGAGCATCTGCGCGTCGTGGTGCTGTTGGTCTACTTCCAGGGCCTGAAATTCCGCGAGGCGGCCGAGGCGCTCGGCTTGCCCGAGGGCACGATCAAGTCGCGCGTGCACGCCGCCCTGGTCAAGCTGGCGAAGGACTGGGAGCAGGGCAAGGCGCCGAATGGCACAGCGCGAACCAAATCGGCCCTGGAACGTAGTAATAGTAGAGAGAACCGATGTATAAGAGGCGGCGCATGGGGCGCCGCCGGTCGGACCATGAAGGAGGAAATGAAGAGGGAGGTGTGTCATGCTACGCTCACTGATTCCGTGGGGAGAAACTCTTCCCAGGACGTTCTCTCGGTTTGAGAACGAGATGGACAAGATGATGGAGGATTTCTTTGGGCGTCGTGAACTGCCGGTGTGGGCCGCTGAGAAGTTCGTTCCCACGGCCAACTTGGTTGAGAGGGACGACGAGTTTGAGGTCACCCTCGACCTGCCAGGCCTGAAGCCCGAAGAAGTGAACCTGGAGCTGCGCGAAGGCGCTCTGTGGATCACGGGGGAGCGCAAAGAGGAGCAGGAGGAGAAGGGGAAGACCTTCCATCGGACGGAGCGGCGTTATGGTGCGTTCCGTCGGGTGATTCCGCTGCCGACTGCAGTGAAGGAAGATAAGGTCGAAGCGGAATTCCGTCATGGCGTGTTGACGGTGAAGCTGCCCAAGAGCGAGGAGATCAAGCCGAAACACATCGCAGTCAAGGAAGTTAAGGAGGTGAAGGCCGAAACCAAATAGGTCTTCTCTCCCGTTCGGCTCTCTTTGCCCGGACGGCAGAAAGGGGCGGGTTACCGCGAGGTGGGCGGCGCCCACCGCAAGTGTGCCTGCCCCGCGGATGGGCGGGTGAACGCCTCGGGCGGCTCGGAACGAGCCGCAGGCGAATCGCCCGCCCGGTTTTTTTTCGCGAACGTTGGGTAGGCTTCCAGCCTGCCGGCTCTCCGAATACCCACGCCTGCCGGAAAAGCCGATCCCGCCATCCCTGGCCCGATCCGCTGCGCCGTCATAGACTCGTAAGAGGATCGCCCGGCGCTCGACAAGGTCCGGACGACGACGGTCGCCTCCGCAGTTTCTCCAGTGCCGGTGAGGCGCAGAGTTCGTGATGTTCTTGTACTTCGACCTGGGTAACGTGCTGCTCTACTTCTCGCACGAGCGGGCCTGTCGCCAGATGGCCGCCGTGGCCAGGACGCCGGAGCGCGAGCTGACGCCGACGGACGTCCGCCGCGCGGTGTTCGAGAGCGGCTTGGAGGACCTCTACGAGGCCGGCGAAATCACCACGGCCGAGTTCTACGTGCAGTTCTGCCGCCAGACCGCCACGCGGCCCGACCTGGACGTTCTGGCCCACGCCGCCAGCGACATCTTCTGGCCCAACGACTCGCTGCTGGCCGTCGTCGGCGAGCTGCGGCAGGCCGGTCACCGCCTGGGCCTGCTCTCGAACACCAACGAGATTCACTGGCAGTTCGTCAGCGACGGGCGCTATGAGCATCTGCCCGGCGCGTTCGACGTGCTGGCGCTGAGTTATCAGCTAGGCACGATCAAGCCCCGTCATGACATTTTTGAACAGGCCGCGGCGCTGGCCGGTGTCTCGCCCGGCGAGATCTTCTACACCGACGACCGGCCGGAGCACGTCGCCGCCGCCCGCGAGGTGGGCTACGACGCCGTGCAGTACACCGACACGCCAGGGCTGGTGGCGGAGTTGCGGCGACGGGGGATTGAGGTTAACTGTTAGGCGTGCGAAGTGTCTCGGTTTCCGTCGGAGCGCCATCATGGATGTGCGACGCCTGCTTCAATTCCGCTTACGGACGCTCCTGTTTGCTATCACGGCGGCATCGATATCGCTGGGCCTTTGGTTTAAGCCGTTCTATTTGGAAGCCAAAGGCCGCGACGAGGATGGCTTCTTCACGGCCACCTATCGCGTTCGCAGGGGAATTCTCGGCGGCGAAGTGGCGCACGGCGAACAGGTAAGGCGGTACAGCAGCGGGCGTGTCGTCTGGGTACAGTGGGGCGAAGAGCCAAACCCATTCGCTCTCCTGGCCCATGGACACCAATATGTTCTAACCGATGGAACGGCTGTGCCGCAGGAGACTTGGGAAGCACTTCTCCTGAATCGACCGCCGAGGCCAATGGGGTGGGGGTGGTGGGAATCTCCATGAACGCCCCATGGTATCCCCCGATATGCGCACCCTCAAGCTGACCTTGGCCTACGACGGCACCGACTTCGCCGGTTGGCAAGTGCAGCAGGGCAAGCGCACCGTCCAGGGCGTGCTCGAAACGGCCTGGGCCGAAATCACGGGCGAAACGCTGCGGGCCACGGCCAGCGGACGCACCGACGCCGGCGTGCATGCCCTGGCGCAGGTGGCCAGCCTCAAGAGCGGCACGCACCTGACGACGGAAGTGCTCCAACGGGCGCTCAACGCCAGCTTGCCCGGCGACGTGGTCGTGCTCTCGGTGGAAGAAGCGGAGGCGGACTTTCACGCGATTCGCGATGCCGTCAGCAAGCGCTATCGCTACGTGATCCACGACGGCGAGCTGGCCGACGTGTTTCGCCGCCGCTACTCGTGGAAGGTCTGGCAGCGGCTCGACGAGCGGGCGATGCACCGCGCGGCCCAAGCGCTCGTCGGCACGCACGACTTCCAGAGCTTCCAGACCAGCGGAGCGCCGCGGAAGACGACGGTCCGCACGGTAAGCGACCTATGGGTCCGTCGCGGCTCTGGCGACGAGGCCGACCTGGTGACCTGCGAGATCGAGGCCGACGGCTTCCTCTATAACATGGTGCGGGCGATCGTCGGCACGCTGCACGAGGTCGGCCGGGGAGCCCAGAGCGAAAACTGGCCGCGCGAGGTGCTGGCCGCCCGCGACCGCCGCGCGGGGGCCATGACCGCGCCGCCGCAGGGCTTGTTCATGGTCCGCGTGCGGTACGACGCGGCGAATCGCAGCGCGTAAGGCGGACACTCCTGTCCGCCTTCCCGTTGTAGCGTGAACCGACTGCAATTCAGAAAGAGACTTGGCGGACAAGAGTGTCCGCCTTACGGTTCGCCTACGCGCGATCGAAAGCCGAAGAGAATGACCGCCACCAGGCCCAGCGCGGCCGCCACGCCGGCCCACAGGGCCAGGCCGGTCCGCACCGCCGGGTAGTCCTTCGGCGGGTCCGCCGCGCTCTTGGTCTTGGCCGTCCGGCGGGCTTTCATTTTGGGCGGCGTCTTCGGCGATTCAAGCTCGTCGTCGTCACCGGCCGTCGGCGGTTCCTTGCTCGTCTTGGCGTCTTTGGGCGTCTTGGCGTCTTTCGCCGCCTTGGCGCGACGCGTCCCGCCGCTCGATTGCGTCGCGGGCAGGAACGGATAGAGGTCCGCCGCGCGGACGACGTCGGCGTGCGATTTCTCCAGCTCGGCCAGCCGCTCCTTGGCCTCCGGCAGCGGACAAGCCCGCAGGTACTTGACGATCGGCACCCGCAGGGCGAAAGCCGCCGTTTCGTCGCCCAGCTTCTTGTCCGCTTCTTGGAAGAGCGTCATCAGTTGCGGCAGGGCGGACCAATCTTCCCAGCGGGCCAGCTCGGGCAGCACCTGGTCGGCCCAGGCCGGCCGGTCGAGATACCGCCGCAGCGTTTGCAGCAGGCGCGGCCGAGGGATGACCTTCTCCTCCTCGCCGTGAAAGCGGATCGCCGCCGCGATCGCCTGCCCGTCGGACGGCGTGGCCTTTTCGTTCTGGATGAACTGCTTCTCGATCAGCGGCAGGCCCGCCTCGCCGACGAGCGTCAGGTAGCAAGCCGCCGTGGCATCGAGCGCCCCTTCCGGGCCGCCGTGCTCCTTGACCACCAGCTTCTCCAGGGCCGCCGCGTCTTCCTTTTGTGCGCACACCGAAAGCAGCGGCAGATACTGCCGCCGCCGCTGGGGCGAGATCTTCTCGTCTTGCACCCAGGCCAGCAGCTTGTCGCGGTGCATCCGCGGGGCCAGCGCCTTGATATCGGCGAAGGGCACGCGGGCAAACTCGTCGTAGGCGTCGTCGGCAATCAGCTCATCGGGGTCGTTGAGATGCTCTTGAAAGAACGCCAGGCGGTCCACGGCCTGGGACGTGACATCGTTATTCCCTTGAATCGGGGGCTTGGGCGGCGCGGTGGGCAACTTCTTGACGTACTCGATGGCCCGGTCGCTGACCACGCGCGGGGCGAACCAGAAGATCTCCTTGTCGGACTTCTTGTCGCGGGCGCCGAGAATCAGCAGCTTGACCCCCTCCGGCGCGCCGGCCAGTGGCGGAGCGGCGATTTTCGCGGCCCCGGCCAGCAGCTCCTTACCCTTGAGCACCTCGCCGACGACATATTCTTGTGCCCGCGGCCCTTTGGCCGGCCCCTTCTCGGCCGCGACGTCGGCGCCGCTGCGGGTGGCGATGACTACCACCTCGGCCAGCTCGAGCTTATCGCTGACTGTCTCGCTGACTCCGCGGCAGAACGGGCAGGCACCGGCAGGGCGCGCTGTGCCGACGACGAGGATCGTCGCCAATGCGAGAAACGCCAACCGCCCCTCACCCCGACCCTCTCCCCAGGGGGGAGAGGGAGTTAGGAAACCCGCTCTAGGCATTGGCGTGGCGCTTCTTTCGTCGCAGGCCCAGGAAAACCAAATACGCGCCCAGGACACCTGCCGCCGCCAGCCAGCGCGCGACCGGTCGGGGGGCTGTGACCCAACGCACAATGCGCCAACTACCGATGCCAGACGGTGCCGTAGCGCTGACCGGCTGGACTGACGAATCATCGGCCACTCGGCCACCGGCGGCGTCCGCCGGCGGCGTGGCCGCGGCCGATCCACCGCCCGTCGGCGAGCTGGCCTTCGACTTGGTCGGCGCCGCGGATTTCTCCTTAGGCGGCGACTTTGCCCCGGCCTCGGCCTCGGGCACCGGCACCGGCGCCGGCTTCTTCGGCGCCCCGCCCGGCCGGCCGATTGGCAGGATGAAGTTCGCCCGGCGGACCGACTCCGGGTCGATCTTCTCCAGCTCGGCGATATAGGTCTTGGCCTTCGGCAGTGGGCAGGCCAGCAGGTATTGGATCACCGGCACGCGGACCCAGGCGCTCTCGTCCTTGGTGGTCTTGAACAGCTCCACCAGCCGCTCCATTGCAGACCAGTCTTCCCAGCGGGCCAGGTCGGGGATCACCAGGTCGGCGTAGTCGGGCCGATCGAGCATGTGCTTGAAGCTCTGCAGGATCCGCTTCTTGTCGATCTGCTTCTGCTCCTGCCCCATGAACCGCAGCGCCATGATGGCCGAGTAGATGTCGGTGTACGACGCCTTCTTGTTGGCCATGAACAGCTCGTCGATGGTCTTCATCCCCTCGTTGCCGGCCAGCATCAGGTAGGCCACCATCACCGGCTCCATGCCCAGCCGCGGCTCGTTGCCGTCGGGCTTGGTGGCGAGCTGCTCCTTGAGCATCGGCACGTCGTCGGCCGTGCCGCAGACGCTGAGCAGCATCAGGTACATCCGCTTGCGAGAGGCCGCGAGCTCCTTGTCGGCGATCCACTTCAGCAGCTTGCCGCGGTCCATCTTCGGCTTGAGCTTGCGGAAGTCGTCATAGGGGGCCTTGGTGAATTCGTCGAAGGCGTCGCGGGCCAGCACGGCGTCGGAGTCCTCGAGATACGCCTGGAAGAACTCCAGGCGGTCAGGCCCTTCCGCGGGCAGCTTGGGAAGCCGCCGCACGTATTCGACCGCTTTCGTCGTGATCGCCAGCGGGCTGCCCCACTTGATCTTCGGCGGATCGAGGCCCATTAGCAGGAACTGCGTCTTGACCTTGGCATCGCCGAAGTAATAGGCCTCAACCGGCAGCGGGGCGCCGTTCTCATCCAGCTTCAGGCTTTGGCCCCCCTTGAGCACGTGATCGACCTGGAACACGGCCTTGGTCAGCTCGCTCTTGCCGTCCTTGGCCTTCTCCGGCGCGCGGGTCATGGTGACGATGATCGCCACCTCGGCGCTGGTCAGCTCTTCGCTGATCGTGAGATTCACGGGACCGCAAAAATCGCAGGCCAGGACGCTCCGTGTGACGACCACGGCAAGAAGCAGCGCGGCCGAAGCTGCGGAGCAAAACCAGAAGCGTCGCATAGGGGATTCTCCAACGGATGGCCGTGGCGAGTTTTGGTTAGCGATCCCTCGACCGCAATGGGTTCTTTTCAGCCCATTCCACGGATTTTGGATCGAGCTTCCTGAGTTCGTTGAGGTACGTCTTGGCCTGCGGAAGGGGGCAGGCGATCAGGTATTGGGCAATCGGCACACGCACGTACCGAGCGCTGTCGGTTTCGACGGTCGAGGGGCGATCTTTCTCCGCCGTCTTGAACATCGCCACCAATCGATCCATGACCGACCAATCTTCCCAGCGGGCCAGATCCGGAATCACCAAGTCGGCATAGTCGGGGCGGTCGAGCACCTTGTGGAAGGCGGCCGTGGCGCGCTTCTTGGAGACGATCACGGGCTCCTCGTCTGCCAGGAATCGTAACAACATGATCGCCGTGTATAAGTCAGAGTACGACGCGTCACGGTTAACGATGAATTGCTCCTCGACAAAGCTCACTCCCTTGTCGGACCGCTCCAGCATCAAGTACGCCTCCATGGCCCCAACGGAATCGCGCTGCTCGCCTTCCCTGGGCTTCGTCTTTAGCTTCTCAGCCAATTTAGGAACGTCGTCCGCGGTACCACAGATGCCGAGCATCACGAAGTACAAGCGTTGCCGCGGAGGAATCGACACCTCCTTGTTGGAGATTCCTTTCCACAGCTTCTCGCGGTCCATGAGCGGCTTGAGGGCCTTCAAGTCCTTATACGAGCCTGCCGAAAGCTCCAAGAATGCGTCGTGCGAGAGTCTCGCTTCGCGGTCCTCCAGGTAGGGCATGAAGTGCTTCAGGCGGTCAGGCCCTTTGGGTGGTAACGCCTCCAGTTTCAGCACGTAGTCAACGCCCCGCTCGCTGAGCGTCCAGGGATATGCCCACTTAATTTCCGGTGAGCCGCTGCCCGTGAGCAAAAACCGAGTGCCCTTCTTACTGCCACCCTCGTACGTCGTCTGAATGGGCGATGGATTGCCGTCCTTGTCCGCAGGCAGGTGCGGCTTTCCCTTCAGCACGCGATCGATGCGGAACGTCGCCTTGTCGAACTTGGCATCGTCGTCCACGTCCGGCGGCACGGTCATCGTGGCGAGGGCCGCCACGTCGGCGGCGGCAATCTCCTGGCTCAGCGACCGGTCATCCACCGACGCCCAGGGGCACGCCGACGCCGCCGACGAAAACACGGCCAGGGCAATAGCCGTGATTGCGAGCGGGGAAGGCAGGCGTAGTCGGCGCATCGCAGACTCCGGGGACGACGGCAGACGGGATTCTATCCCGCCGCGGCGCACCTGTCGTGCCATGGTTGGCCGGCACGAACGGAATGGCATTCCGCTGGTACAAACTTACGGCGCGGCCGAAAGCACTTTGCCCACGTCGGTTCGGTACGCCGCCAGGGCGGGCAGGAAACCAGCCAGGGCCGACAGTAAAACCAGCCCAGGCACCAAAAGCAGCTCATATTGTACAAACTGCCAGAAGCGGATGGAAACACCGGTCTCGGGTTCAATCCACAGCGGGCTCATCACGCCGCCGATCAGGAAGTGGGCCGCGGCGAAGCCCGCTAGCCCTCCCAGCAGGGCTAGCAGCGTGGATTCCAGCAGCACCACCAACATCACCACGGCCCGGCTGGCTCCCAGCGCCCGCATCACGGCGATGTCGCGGATGCGGTCGTTCATCGAGTTGTAGATGCCCACCGTGATGGACACGGCGGCCACCACCACCACGAGCCAGGCCAGGATCAGCAGGATGAGCCGCACGTCCCCCACCAGCCCGCCCAACAACGTGCTGACCTCGCGCGTGGGATACACGGCCTGAGCGACCGGCGAAAGATCGCGCACGTTTCCCTGGGCGATGCGGGTCTCGGTCTTTCCCAAAAAGTCTCCGAAAATCTGGCTGGCCGACAGGTCGGCCTGGTAGCCGTCGCTGTCCTTGGTGCGGATGAGCACGGCGGTCAGCTCGCGCAGCTCCAGCGGTAGCGGCTCGATCCGGCCATCCTCGTGAATCCGTTTGCGGTTGTCCTTGGAGTGCCCCTCCAGGACGTAGAAGCCTTCAATGTTCACGAACAAGGCCCGATCGTTGGGCGTGCCGGTCGGCTCCAGCACGCCGACGATGGTGAACGCGTCGTGCTTCTTGCTCCCCTCGCTGACGCCATGCTCCGGGCGGAACTGATCCCCCTTCTTAAGCCCGGTCTGCCGGGCCACGACCGAGCCGATGACGGCTTCCAGGAAGTGCTCCGGCTTTTGGTAATCCTGATGGATGTTCTCACCTTGGCTGAAGCGGTAGCGGCGGCCTTCGGCGTATTCGATGTCAAACATCTGCGGCGTCGTGGCCACGACGCGAAAGCGATGGCCGTTGGCTTCGTAGCTGTCGCCCAGGCAGATCGGAATCGCGTGCTCCACGCGGTCGCCGTACTGACCCGGGTGAGTGACGGCGTACTCCAACTCGGCCGGCGTGATGAGGCCGTCCGGCTCGCGGTCCGCCAGCGACAAGAGATGCGAGAACAGGCCCGCCACCAGCCGCTCGCCCAAGGGCCGCGGCAAGTCTTCCAGCTTCGGCCGAGTGAGCTTTCCGTCGCTGTCGGCCCCGAGCGACTTGAGCACCTCTTCCGTCGTCACGTGGGCCAGGGAATACGGCTCTCGCCGCAGCACCTGGCGAATCTCGTCTTTCGTGATGACTCCGTAATCGGACTTGTCGGCCTCCTCGAGCATGTCGTCCAGCAGCTTGATCGGGTCGCCCAGGCTGCCCAACTGCTGTCGGGCTTCCGGTGGCATCGGCGCATCGACCGGGATTTGGCCCTTGTGGTCTTTATCCAGCTTGGCGAACAGCTCGGGGACGTTCAGCTTCGCGCGGGCGAATGGCTCCCGCGCGGCCGCCGCGGCCAGTTCCTTCTGATTGACCCAGCCTAGCGGGGACCGGTCGGCTCGCTCGCACAACAGCCGAATTAGCGGCGTGACCTCGGTGGTGGCGATCACGCCGTCGTGGTTGGTGTCGAGCCGCTGGAAGAGCGCCTTGGCATCGACTCCTTCGGCCTGCGGAGTGAACTCCAGGTAAAGGTCGTAGGGAATGGTCGCCGGCGGCCGGCCCAGGTGGAAGACGGAATTGAGCACCAGCTCCATGCCGCCCCCTTTGGCGCCGACGATCAGATGAAAGCCCTCGGCGTTGCGGCGGAAGGTGTCGTCCACCGTGTTGAGGATCACCAGCACGGTGACCACCAGGGCCACGCCGAGCGCCATCGAGATTCCGGTGAGAATCGACGACAGCGACCGGTGCTGGACGCTCCGCCAGGCGATTTTGAGCAAGCTCATGATTCACATCCGTTTTCGTTCCCACGCTGCGCGGCAGTAGGTGCCGCGAGCCGAGCGGCACCAGTTTCGCCGCGAGGGGCGGCGCTTCCGGTCCCGCTCGGCTCGCGGGACCTACACCGCCTCCGGCCGGTTGATCTGCTCCAGCTTGTCCACGCGCGGGAACTGTTCGGACACTTCCGGGGCGTGCGTGACCAGCACCAGCGCCACCTTCTCTTCCTCGCACGTCTGGCGGATGAGGTCGATGATCGACTGCTGATTGCTGGGATCGACGTTCGCCGTCGGCTCGTCGGCCAGCAGCAGCTTGGGCTTGTTGGCCAGCGCTCGGGCAACCGACACCCGCTGCTGCTCGCCCACCGACAAGTGGCCCGGCTTGTGCGTCAGGCGATGGCTCAGGCCCACCCGATCCAGCAGGTGCCTGGCCCTGGCGGCGTCGGCTCGGCCGCGCGAGAAGGCCATGCCGAGCATCACGTTCTCCAGCGCGGTGAACGCCGGTAGCAGGTTGAAGGTCTGAAAGACGTAGCCGATCTTGTCGGCCCGGAAGCGGTCGCGGCCGGCCTCGGCCAGATTCGTGATATCGATGCCATCAATCGCCACGCTGCCAGCATCCGGGCGGCTGATGCCGGCGATGATGTGCAGCAGCGTCGTCTTGCCCGAGCCGCTGCGGCCCATCAGCACCATCTGCTCGCCCGCGGCGACCGCGAATCGCTCGATGTTGAGGATGGGCAACAGCTTGCCATCCGGCTCGCGATAGGCTTTGCGGACGTTTTTCAGCTCGAGCATGACGGGGTCGCTGTGGGAAGGACCATCCAAAGAAGCCCGGCTTCTCCAAGAAGCCGGGCTTCTGCGATCGGGCTACGCCCGGCTTCCTAACTCCCTCTCCCCCTTGGGGAGAGGGCCAGGGTGAGGGGGGCAGGCTCAACGGCGGCAGGGCGCCGACGCATACGGCCATCTTAGAGATACTTCGCAGCCAGCGGCAAGACGGTTCACGCCGGACGCCGCTGGAAGGCTGAATTGGGCAAGATCGTTGGCGTCTGCGAAGCAGCCGACCGGCGCTGGCCGTGCGCGGAGACACCTTCCCCTCGATGACGGCCGCGCTGACAATGGATGAGCGGCTAGTGCTCCGTCACGCGTCGGAAGATGGATCGTGGCACGGGCTTCCAGCCCGTGAATTCACGGCCAAGATGGCCGTGCCACGCCTCACGTTCACATCCATGTTCAGAGCGTGCCACCGGCCGTGTGCGCCGCCGGTTCCTATTTGGAGTTTTCGCCATCGCCACCGTCGCTCAGCCCATGCTGGCTCGCGTGCGGCACCTGCTGGAACTGATCCGCTTCAGCCACACGGTGTTCGCCTTGCCATTCGCGCTCTTGGCCGGGCTGATGGCCTGGAAGTACCGCGCCGGGATGGTGGATGACGCAATAGCGAACGACGCAATCGCCAGCAACATAGTGCCGCGGCCGTGGCAGTGGCGCGAGCTAGCCGGCATTCTCCTGTGCATGGTCTTCGCCCGCGGGGTGGCGATGGCCTTCAATCGCATTGCCGACCGCCGGCTCGACGCGGCCAACCCCCGCACCCGCGGCCGGCACCTGCCGGCGGGCATCTTGGGCTTGGGCAGCGTCGCCCTCTTCACGCTGCTCTGCGCGGCCGGCTTCGTGGCCAGCACGCTCTGCTTCTGGCCGGAGAACCCCTGGCCGCTGCGGCTGGCCGGGCCGGTGCTGCTCTTCCTCTGCGGCTACAGCTTCGCCAAGCGGTTCACTTGGCTGGCCCACTTCTGGCTCGGCACGGCGCTGATGCTGGCCCCGATCTGTGCCTGGATCGCGCTGGTTGGCTTCGACGGCATTTGGCCTGCCGTGCTGCTGGGCGTGGCCGTGCTGCTGTGGGTGAGCGGCTTCGACATGATCTACGCCTGCCAAGACGCGGCGGTCGATCGCACGCAGGGCCTGTTCAGCATCCCCGCCCGCTTCGGCGTCCGCGGCGCCCTGCGGCTGGCGGCCGCGAGCCACCTGGGAGCGGTCCTGGCCCTGCTGGCCCTGCCCCTCGTCTTCCCCCCGCTGGGCTGGATCTACTGCTGCGGCATCCTGGCCGTAGGGGCTCTCTTGATCTACGAACACTCGCTCGTCCGCCCCGACGATCTGACGCGCGTCAACCAGGCGTTCTTCCAGGTCAACGCGGTGATCAGCATCGGAGTGCTGTTGCTGGGTGCGTTGGATTTGTGGCTGTAGATTGGCAAGCGGTTGGCGAGGGACGATGAGCCTGTATGACATGCGGAGTATTTCTGCGATAGGGCGCGCTATGCAGAACTGTTCTACCGAATAACAAGTCGGGCGGCGGAGTGCGTCGTATGCCACATCGCTACGCTGCTTTTGGCTGGTCTATCGATCTCGCCCCAGCATGGACTGCGGAGATTCGCCATGAGATTGCAGCCGGTGAGCCTACCGCGTTCTTGGCAATCGTTCCGGAGACTAACGATGCCTTGCTTCGGATCACACCTGACGAGCGCGGCATCATGGGAGCTGTCGAATGGGTAGAAGCCGTCGGACGAATCAATCGTGCCAAAGGGCGGCGAGTTTCGACCACTCGGTGTGGTGACTTCGCCGGATACACCGTGGAGTTCGGCACTACCGAGGAGTGGCTTCGTGGATGGGCGCTCTGCGCCAATTCAATCCCACTCGACGCAACCTACCGATGCAAGGTAGGGGATGTTGGCCGTGACGATTCGGCTGTAGACGCGATGTTGAGCACTCTTCGTTTGGACAAGTCGTCGGCCGATGAGCTTGCTCGTTCGGCGACGACTGCGCGATGAGTCGCTGTGGCTTTCGCGACAGCCACCCCGGCGAGAAGGCGCGTAGCCGAGAGAATCGCGATGATCGGAACCCGTTGTGATCGCTGGTTAGGTCTTTTCCTCCTGGTTGTTCTGAACGGCTGCGGGCCTCGTGCCACCACGACGGGCCTGGCAACCAGTAACGGCCCGCCGTCGGCCGGCCGGGTGGCTGGGGCTGGAGCGAAGCGCAAGCCCCAGCGGAGCTGCCACAGGACCTCGACTCAAGAAGCTGCGTCGCACGGGTCATTCCACGCGGAACGGTGAGCGAGCAAACACCAGGTTCAACGTCGGTTAGCCGCTCGGCTGGGGCTTGCGCTTCGCTCCAGCCCCAGCCACCCGTCCTGCGCGCTTCGTTGGCAAGAGTTACTCGAACTCCCCGTGCAAAAACCACTCACCGTCGGTCAGGCGGCGGAAGACCCAGAAGCGGCATCCCTCGGCGGTTT
>JBGQHD010000002.1:0-23805 GCA_041497795.1 Planctomycetia bacterium | reverse complement strand
CGTGCCGCGCCGCTACGGGCCCGGCACGCTGCTGGTGGTCACCACGGCGTACGCGCTGCTCTTCGCGGGCTTCAAGGCCTTCGGGGCCGATCAGGCTTGGTGGATCGGCACGGCGGTCTTTCTGACCGGCATCGGGATCGCCCAGATGATCGGCGGGCCGAAGAACGCGCGGCCGGCCTCGATGATCGCCGGGGCCATCCTGCTGCCGATCAGCAGCATCGTCGCGGGCCTCGTTCTTGGCCTGAAGGCGGACAGCGAGTTCGCGGTCGGCCTGGTGTGCAGTGTCCTGTTAGGCGTGCCGCTAGGCTACGTCGGCGGAGTGCTCGTCGGCGGCGTCTTTCTGATGATGCGGTACGCCGACGCGGCGATCGGGCGGCTCAAACGGAGCGAGCCCGACGAAGAGCCCATCGAGGCCGAGGTCGTCGATGGACACTGGCCGGACGACAAGACAAAGCCGTAGGCTTGTAGCCGAAGTCGCCAGACTTCGCGGCCTGGACTCTGGCGAGGCTGAACTCTGGCGAGTTCAGCTACCGGACGACGAGACCGCTCACACCCGCGCTTTCGCTCCGCAGCAGTTCTTGTACTTCTTCCCGCTGCCGCACGGGCACGGCGAGTTGCGGCCGACCCGTTCCTCGCGGTTGCGGATCGGCTCCAACACTCGCTCGCCGGTCGCGCCGTTGTTTCGGCCGGACTGTTGCTCGGCGACCTGGGCGGCCGAGGCGGCTTCGTCGTGGCGCGCCGTGGCGCCGGCCCAGGTCGAGCTAATAAAATTTTCGTCGAGCCGCTCCATGCGGAAGACCAGGTCCGTGGTCTGCTCGCCGATCGAGGTCCACATCTCGCGGAATTCCCGCATGCCCTCGCGCTTGTACTCGACCTTCGGGTCCTTCTGAGCGTAGCCCACCAGGCCGATGGCCGAACGCAGATGGTCCATCGTCAGCAGGTGGTCCTTCCAAGCCGTGTCGAGCAGGTGGAGGACCAACTGCCGTTCCATGCGGCGGATTTCCGGCCGGTAGCGGTTCTCGATGGCCGAGACCACGCGGTTGCGGAACCGCTCGGCGTTCAGGTTGCCCAGGTCTTCTGGCGACACCTCGCAGCCCAGGCCGCGGAGCCAATCGGCCAGCGACTGCAGCTCGCCGTTCGTGGAGAGGTCTTTGACGGCCACGTCACGGGGTGCTGACGCAACCCCGCTCGCCAGGATTCTCTCCAGCCGCCGCTTGGCGTCATCGAGGGCCGTCTTGGCTTCTTGCTGGCGCTTGCGGCTGCTTTCAATGAGGACGCCCTGGATATCTTCCCGCTGCTTGTTCCGCACGTCGTCCATCGACAGATCGACGTGGAAGCGGTCGCGGGCCCAATCGACGAGATGCTCCCGGTCGTAACGCTTGTGGCCGCTGGCGTCGCGGGTGGTGAAGTGGTACAGCCCGGCCATCACCGGGTATTCGACTTCCTTCTGCTCGTACACTTCCTCGGCCTTGCGGCGGACGAGGGCCTTGACCTCGGAGGGGTCTCTGTCGCGGATGGCCGCCGGCTCCACGTCGATGCCGAACTTGTACTTGATCCAGGCGGAGGCGCTTTGCACGCCGTAATCGGGGGCCAGGAACCGCCGGCCCTCGCTCAGGTCCACGGTTTCGACCGCCGCCTGGGCCTCGTGGATGAGGTGCTCCGCCAGGTCCGGCCGGCCGATCTTCTTCAAGTCACGGTCGCGCAGGCTCAGCTTCCAGTGGACGTTGACGGCGTGGGTCAGCGCCTCCCAGTTCCACTCGCTTTCGTCCTCAACGTCCGGGGGCAGGTGCTGATCCAGCTCGTCGTAGACGATCGAATCGACGGCCCGCACGGCCTCGTCCTTGGCCAGCCGCTCGGCCGTCTCGAAATCCACGTCGCGGTAATCGTGCGGCTGGAGCGGCTCGGCCAGCGTCACCTGCGTGCCCACCCACTTGCAGAACGTGGCGGGGCCGTAGTTGGGGGCCAGGATTTCGTCGAGGTACTTTTCAAGCTGCTCCTGGATCATGTCCAGAATCAGCTCCTTGCAGTTGGCCCCTTCGAGAATCCGCTGCCGGTAGCCGTAGACCCGCTTCCGCTGCTCGTCCATGACCTCGTCGTATTCGAGCAGGTTTTTGCGGATTTCGAAGTTCCGCTCCTCGACCTTCTTCTGGGCCCCCTCGATGCGGCGGCTGACCATGCGGCTTTCGATGGCCTCGTCTTCCTTCATGCCCAGGCTGGTGAGCACGGTCTTCACCCAGTCGCCGGCGAAGATCCGCATCAGGTCGTCTTCCAGCGACAGATAGAAGCGGCTGCTGCCGGGGTCGCCCTGCCGGCCGCAACGGCCGCGGAGCTGGTTATCGATGCGGCGGGCCTCGTGCCGCTCGGTGCCGATGACGTGCAGCCCGCCGAGGCCGGCCACCTGGCGTCCTTCCTCCTTCATCTTTTCGCGGGTGGCGATCTCCACGACCAGCGCGTCCCATTCGGCCCTGGGCACGTCGAGCCGCGTGGCGTATTTCTCCTGGAGCTGGGCCCAGGCCATCGTCTCAGGATTGCCGCCCAGGATGATGTCGGTGCCGCGGCCGGCCATGTTCGTGGCGATGGTCACGGCCCCCAGCCGGCCGGCCTGGGCCACGATCTCGGCCTCGCGCTTGTGGTGCTTGGCGTTGAGCACCTCGTGCGGAATGCCCCGCCGTTCGAGCAGCGCCGACAGCCGCTCGCTCTTCTCGATCGACACGGTGCCCACCAGCATCGGCCGGCCCTTGGGCTCAATGGTGTCGATCTGCGTTCGGGGATAAGTCACCCGGTCCTTGCGGCCCTTGGGCACAATGACGACCTCGTCGTCGTCCTGCTTCTGGATCAGGCCCAGGATTTCGTCGCCGCCGCGCATCCGCAGCACGTCCCACTTGTTCATCCGCTCGATTTCGCCGGCGATCGACTCGAACTTGCCGGCTTCCTTGAGGTAGATGACGTCCGGGTGGGTGCCGCGCACCAACTGCCGGTTCGTGGGGATGGCGATGACCTCGAGCTTGTAGATCTTCCAGAACTCGTTGGCCTCGGTCATGGCCGTGCCGGTCATGCCGGCGATCTTCTTGTAGAGTTTGAAGAAGTTTTGCAGCGTGATCGTGGCCAAGGTCTGCGTCTCTTCCTTGACCTTGACCCCTTCCTTGGCTTCCACGGCCTGGTGCAGCCCGTCGCTCCACTGCCGGCCGGGCATTTTGCGGCCCGTGAACTCATCGACGATGATCACCTCGTCCCCTTCCACCACGTACCGCACGTCGAGCTGGTAGAGGTGGTGGGCCTTCAGCGAGTTATCCAGCAGGTGCGGCCACTCCATGTTGCCCGGCGTGTAGAAGCTCTCCACGCCGGCCAGCTTCTCGGCCTCGCGGATGCCTTCGTCGGTGAGGTGGCAGGTGTGCTCTTTCTCCTTGACCTCGAAGTGCACGTCCTTCTTGAGCTGCCGGGCCACGCGGTCGGCCTTCGAGTACTTCGTCACGTCGTCGTGGGCCGCGCCGGAGATGATCAGCGGCGTGCGGGCCTCGTCCACCAGGATGTTGTCCACCTCGTCGATCACGGCGTAGTTCAGCTCCCGCTGGGCTTGCTGGCGCGACACGGGCTGTTGAGTGTCCCCGTGGACGCCGTCCTTCATGTTGTCGCGCAGGTAGTCGAAGCCGAACTCGTTGTTGGTGCCGTAGGTGATGTCGCTGGAGTACGCCCGGTGCCGCTCGGCCGGGTCCATGTCGGCATAGATCGCGCCGACGGTGAGGCCGAGGCCGAGGTACAGCGGCCCCATCCATTCCATGTCGCGGCGGGCCAGGTAATCGTTGACGGTGACCACGTGCACGCCGCGGCCCTCCATCGCGTTGAGGTAGGCCGGCAGCGTGGCGACGAGCGTCTTGCCTTCGCCGGTCACCATTTCGGCGATCGCCCCGGAGTGCAGCACCATGCCGCCGACGAGCTGCACGTCGTAATGCCGCATGTTCAGCCAGCGGCGGCCGGCCTCGCGGCAGACGGCAAAGACCTCGACGAGGATGTCGTCGACCGTCTCGCCCTCCTTCAGCCGCTGCCGGAAGAGGTCGGTCTGGCCGCGCAGCTCCGCATCAGACATGGCCATGTACTGGTTTTCCAGCCGGCTGATCGCATCCACGCGGGGCTGCAACCGCTTGACATAGCGGGCATTGGACGAGCCGAAGATCGACGTGATCAACTGGTTGACCTTGCGGCCGATCCCGCCGAAGATGGCCCCCAGCAAGTCGCCGATTTGTTCCAGGAAATTCATGGGTCGCTCAGTCAGTCGAAGGACGCACCACAAGCAACGATGTCGGCCAACATGATGTCGGCCAAAACGATGCCGGCCAATCTGGCAGGCGCTCGCGGCAAAACAGGCACTAGGATGCAAGGGGTATGCCACCCCTCGCGCCGCACGGTGGCCAGGGCGGCGGCGCGCACCGCAACCTTTGTAGCTGCCTAAGTTTATTTCTGACGGCCCAAATCGTCAACGGTGGTTCGGGGGCCAGTCCTGGGTCAGAAGCGGCTGAAAGCCAGAGGAGATTCCTTGTCCGCCGTCGAGTGACCCGTCGAAGGCGTGCCACTGCCAGCGCGGGAAGCGGGGCCAGCGCCGGCCAACTGCTCGCCGACCTGGTTGCGGCTCGTCCGTCAAACGGAACCCCGAAGGAGCACTGGCAGAGCCAGTGGCACACCTCGATTGACAGTGCCACCCGGCCGGCCGAAATGAAACACGGCCCCATCGCGCTGGTGGATCGCCACACGCCGAGCGTCTTCCTGCTGCCACAAGGCCCGGTCTATTTCCTCCAGGGCAACGCCATGATCTTTCGTCTTTCCCAGAAACTCAGCCAGAAGATCAAGGTCAAGCCGGTACGGTGCCTTCCGTCCGACGCCAATGCGTTCACTGACTGGTCGGCCCACTTGTTCACGGCTGACCGAGCGCAGTACGTGATCCTCACCAACACGCCGTCGCTGTATTCGGTGGTCATGCACGGACGGGGAATTGCCAACGATGGCCAATTCATCGACCGAGCGTTAAGTTGCCTCGGTGAGTTCATGGCGGACGATGGGCAGGAGTTCATTTACAAACGATTGATCGCTCCCTCAACTTGTACCGTTCGCTTCTCAACCGCCCTCAATCGATCCGTCACTGGCTCGATGAACGACCTCATCCACATGGCGAAGATGTGGCTGACCGAAGGCGAGTTGTCCCCCCACGATGCATCCGCCATGCTGAACGACGTGCCGATGTCATGCCTCGACTACGGCAAGCCACGAGAGGCGTTTCGGTCGTTGAACGCCGCCTCTACGGTCATCGATGCGTGATTCCACGGTTGGCAGAAGATCATCTGCCGGACGGGTGGCACGCCCAGAACATGGATATGATGGGCGTGGTTGCACCGCGCGACGACTACCACGCCATTCGCATCCATGCTCAGAGCGTGCCACCCCTCGTTGCGTGGAACTTGGCAGCGGCGCATTCAGACAGCCGAAATCGGTGGCACTTCCGTCTTGGGCTTACGCTGCGCTCCAGCCGGCTGGAGCGCTAGCGGAAGCCCCAGCGAAGTGCCAACCAACATTGGCCTCGAAGAGCGGCTTCGTCCAACTTGCATCTACGAAGACTGACCTCGCATCCAATACGATAGAACGTGCGTTAGCAGCTCCGCTGGGGCTTTCGCTAGCGCTACAGCCCCAGCCACCCGCCGGCCGTGCGCTGCTGCGATTATCGGCAGGACAGGGAGCGGAAAGCGGCCGGACCCAGGCGCGGGGGTCGTCGTAGCTGGCAACGGCGGTCGCCTGGGGTCCGGCCGAAAGGAAGGGGGCTGGTGGTGGTCTGCGCTGCGGCGCCGGGGGCCGGTGTTTCGTCTTCCTCGTCGGCCGGCAGCATGGCGTCGCTCGGCTCGTGCGCCGATTCGTCGAGGTCGCTACGGGCGAAGCCCGACTCCTCGGCCGCGGTCTCGTCGTCGCGGAACTCGGCCATGGCCGCGGCCAATTCTCCGCGCACGATCCGCACGTTGTCGGGGGCCTCGATCCCCAGCCGCACCGAGCGGCCTTTGACCCGCACGATGGTCACCTTGATGTTGTGGCCGATTTGAATCTGCTCCTGGGCTTTGCGCGTGAGGACGAGCATGGCGATCTCCTTGGCACTAAGGGGGCTGCTGGTTTTCCATTTCCGGCATCAGGTAATGCAGCCGTCGTGCCAAGACGGGCCGGCGATTCTTGCTCCTCAATGCAAGATCCCGCTGCGGACCGACTTGCGGTCAAAAGAGATTCGCCGGGCCGCGCCGCGCGCCTCCGGCCGCAGACGCTAGCACAGGAAAAAACTGCAAACCGCTCTTGACCCTGGGCCTTTCTTCGCGTGATCGCCGCGCTTGCCGAGGCGGGCAAGCCGAGTTTCGCGAAGTGGATGCTAGCGCAAAAAAACACAAGCGAGGGCCACAGGGCCGGCCTTCGCTTGTGTGCCTGACGTCTTCGAGCGAATCAGCAGCGCACCGCTAATGACATCGTTAGTTAGATCAACTAGCGGCGGAAGCTCACCTCGCGGAAACCTAGCGGCGTGGTTTCGGCCTTCTTGGCCCCAGCCCCATCCTTCGGCGCCGGAGGCGGTCCCGGTGGGGCGCCGCCGCCGTAACAGCCGCCACAACCGCCCCAGCAGCCGTGGCATCCATGACTCCAGCCGCCATGGCAGCCCCAGCATCCCGAGCAGCCCCAGCATCCCGAGCAGCCATAGCACCCGCCACACCCGTAGCCACCTCCACAGCACCCACAACACCCGCCGGCTTGTGCGGGCGATTCCCAGTTCCCCAGCAGGGCGAAGCCCACCAGGGCCAGGAAAGCCACGATTCCGAACATCAATGTCCGATTCATCCTTCGGTCCTCCTGAAACATAGGGTGAGAAACCATGCAAACACACACGGAGGAGCCGTCCCCCCAAAGCAATCATTCCCACCGTAGGAACGCGCGCGCCACGTGAGGAAACAGCCGTCGCGATGCCGGCTTATCCCAATCGAATGACCGCCTAGGATCTGCCCTGTTTCAAAATCCGACGGTTAAGCAATATGGGACAAGGACATCGACTCGCGTAAATGATAAGAATGGAAAATCAACTGTCAAGTTTTAGATTCACAAAAATCCAGCGTATGTTATGACATAATCAGAAGTCTGGGATGAATAGAAGCTATGAGAAGCATGGACAACAAAGCGTTTATCTAAATAAGATTTTATGATTCTATCTTCGTATATACTTATTCATTGGGTGCTCACCAACGACCAGCCATTCGCCCTTCTTGTCCTTTCTGCGTGCACCGGGGCCAGGGTCGTCGTCCTTGCTGGGCGGCTGGGGAGTCACGTCAGCGTTCCAGCGCACTTGCGGCTTGCTGCCGACGAACTGCGCCCAATCCTCAGTTAGCCGAAACAGCCCTCGTTGCTCCGGCACGCGTATTCGGTCCCCTTTCTGCAAGACCAGCTCGTGGGCGCCGACCCAGCCGAACCACGAATAGCAAGACGTGTGGACGGGCAGCCAATGGCCCTGGCCGTTGTGGTCGTGGAAGTAAATCTCCGCCCAGTTGTGGTTGGGCACCCAGACCAGCCGGGCCGGAACGTCCACCGCGCGGCAGAGCGCCACGAAAACCGCCGACCGCTCCTCGCAATCTCCCAGGCGGTCTTTCAGGGCCGCCTTGACGCTGGTGTATGGGCCGATGTGGGCCGTGATGTTGGCGGGCACCCACTCTTGAAAACGCAGGGCCTTGTCCCACGAATGCCCGGCACCTTTGGCTAACTCCATCGCCAGCGACTGCACTTCCTTGGCCGACGTCTGGATGCCGGGGCTGTCCTTGAGGTAGTTGCGCTGAATGTCTCGCGGCACTTTCTGCTGCGAGGGGAACATGTCCCGGCGGTAGCCGTGATACTGCTTGGAGATCGTCAGCTCGAATTCGGCTTCGGCCGAGATCACCTGCCCGGCCCGAATCTCGGGGGCCGAGAGAATCAACTGCGCGGCGCCGTCGGTCAGGGCGCGGACCTTCGCCTGGCAGCCCTGGGTGCGGACCGTGACGTCGTCGATCTTCTGCTCCGGGCACTCGATCGGCGCGGTGGTCGTGGCCATGATCCGCTGCGCAAGGCCGGTGCCCACCAGCTCGATGCCGACGCGGGCGCGATACGGCCGCGACTCGAGGTAACCCCGTTCGGTTTTGGGGGGCTCGGTCCAAATCCATTTGCCGTCGCCGACGACCGGAATGATGCTGAACGACGGCGGCCGGCCCGGAGAGATGGTTTGGAGCTCGCCAGTACCGTCCACGAACGACCCGGCCCACGGGGCCAATGCGGCGCCGCCCGCCGCGGCCCCAACTCCTACAAGCGAACGACGGAGAAATGCTCGCCGATCCATAAGCGCCCTCCCTTGCCTCTGTTCCCGAGGGCGGAACCGCCTGTTCCCGAGGGCGGTACCGCCGCCGACAGTATTGGAGCAGCCGGCCAGAGCGCAGTCAACCAGGCGCGCGGCGGGGAGCGGAGGGCGGAGGGCGGACACTCTTGTCCGCCGGATCGCGCGCTGCGCGGGGCACCAGGAGCTGCAGCACGGGCGTGGTCATGATCGTGGTGACCAGGGCCATCAGCACCATCATGGCGAAGAGTGTCGGCGAGATCACGCCCAGGTCGAGCCCGATGTTGAGCACGATCAGCTCCATCAGGCCGCGGGTGTTCATCAAAATGCCCAGTGCCGCCGACTCGCGCCAGGGCAGCCCCGTCAACCGCGCCGCCACCAGCGCGCCGCCGAACTTGCCGGCCGTCGCCACCACGATGATCAGGCCGCACAGCAGCCACGCTTCCCACCCGGACACCAGGGCGATCTGGGTTCGCATGCCGGTGAAGGCGAAGAAGGCGGGCAAGAACACGATGGTGACCAATCCGCCCAGCTGGCGGGTGAACGAGCGGGCGATGGCGCTATCGTGCGGAATGACGGCCCCCAGCAGGAACGCCCCGAACACGGCGTGCACGCCGATCAGCTCGGTGGCCAGTGCGGACAGAAGCAGGCTCACGAAGACCAGCGCGACGACGCCCTGCGGCGGCTCGTCGCCGTGGTAGCGGGTCGCCAAGCGGACCGCGGCCGGACGGACGGCCAGGAACACGAAGGCGATGTAGGCCAGCGCCAGCCCCATCACCGTGAGGGCGGACCTCACCTGGTCCTGGGCCACGCCGACGACCAAGGCCAGCAGGCACCAGGCCGTCACGTCGTCGGTCGCCGCGCAGGCCAGGGCCATGACGCCGAGGTTCGACTGGGTCATCCCCCGGTCAGTCAGAATCCGCGCCAACACGGGGAAGGCGGTGATCGCCATCGCCACGCCCATGAAGAGGGCGAAGCTGGTGAACGTCACACCGTCATGCGAGAGCCGCGGGTAGAGGAGCAGCGCGAGCACGGCGCCGAGCAGAAACGGCGCGACGATGCTGGCATGCGAAACGGCGACCGTGGCCTGGGCCCGCTGGCGGAGCAGCCCGGCGTTCAGCTCCAGGCCCACCAGGAACATGTACAGGATGATGCCGAACTGAGCGATGATGCCCAGGTGAGGCGCCGCGTCGGCGGGCAGGACCCAGGCGGCCAGGTTCGGGTGGATATAGTTCAGCAGCGACGGGCCGAGCATGATGCCGGCCAGCACCTCGCCGATGACCGGCGGCTGCCTCAGAGAGGCGAACAGCCGGCCCATCACCCGGCCCAGCGCGATGACCGCGGCCAGGCAGAAGAGCACGGGAACCAGCAGCTCCCTCTTGTGGACCAGGCTCTTGTGGTCGCCGGCGTCGGATGGCGGCGCCACCAGCGTTTCGCCGTACCCGCGGATGAGGAAGAACAGTCCGACGGCCGCGGCGAGCATCAGCAGGTAGCCCGCCAGAATGGAGAGACGACGGGGGGACCGCGCCGCCGTGCCACGGACCGCCGCGGGACTCCGGGCCACATCGGTTTGTTCCTGATTGTTCATCGAACGTCTCAGCAACGTCCCGGTCGTGCAAGGGAGGGAGGCAACTATCGCCAACTGCTGGCCGGGTCCTCGTGCGGCTGCCGGGCTTGACGCAAGAGCGCGACGAGTTGACGAAGCTGCTGGCGGGTCAGGTGGCCAAGTTGCCGGGCGTGCAAACGCCGCACGGCCGCGTGCGAGCTGCGGAGCAGATCGAGGCCCGCCTCCGTAATGGCCACGCGGACGACGCGGCGGTTATCGGCCGGCCGGTCGCGGCGCACCAGCCCGCGCTGCTCCAGCTTGTCGATCATCCGCGTGATGTCCGGGGCCCGCGAGACGAGCCGGCGGGCGAGCGACAGCGTGGCGATCGGGCGGGGACGTTCGCCGCGGAGCAGCCGCAGCACGTTGTACTGCTGCGGCGTCAGGTCGTAGCGGGCGAAGAGCTGCTCCTCCAAGGCGCGGAGCCGGTCGTAGGTGCGCCACAGGTTGAGAAACGCCTCTTGTTCGGGCGAATCGAAGGGCCGGCCGCGCCGCGGGGCCGGCGCAGGCCTCTTTTCCGGCGGCCGGGTGGGCGGCGGCTCGGCGGGTCGCAAGAGGGCACGGGGCATGGTCGCGATGATATTCAGTCAAACAATCATTGTCCAGACAATAATCGGCACCCGGTCGCTCTGAGCGCAGTGAAGGGTCTCCGTCGCGCCGCCCGAGGTTCTTCGCCGCGCTCAGAATGACAGGCACGGGGCGCGACCCCGCGAGGCGCGATCCCGCGCCCAATTGGAGATCAAGCGTTCGCCGCCTCGGCCAGGTTCTCTTCTTCGGCTTCCGCCAGCCGCGCGAAGTAGCGGGCCCCCTTGACTTCCTCGCACAAGTCGGCCGACGTGGATTGGAGCGATTGCGAGAGAATCTGCAGCGTGCACTGCAGGGCCATCATCACGTCGCTCGACGTCAGCAGGCCCACCAGCAGGTTGGCCTCCACGACCGGCACGCACGAGAACCGCCCGCCGAGCATCATGCTGATGGCCTGGATGGCGGGCGTTTCGGGGATCACGGTCGTGGGATTGCGGGTCATGATGTGCTCGGCGGTGCGGCCCGAGCGATGCGCCACGTCCCGGTCGCTGACGATGCCCAGCAGCTCGCGCTCGCCGCGGACGACGAGCAGGTGGCGGATCCGCGTATCGTGCATCAACCGGCAGATCTCCTCGATGGTCGTGGAGCTGTCGACCGTGGTGAGCCTGGTCGTCATCAAGTGCCGTACGGTGACGCACTCGCCGGGATGGCGGCGGGCGCGGCCGGTCAGCACGCGGAGAATCTGCTGCCGTTTTTCCACGAAGTTCGCCCTCAGCGACGAGGGCAGGCTGCTTTCCTGAAGTTCCACCAGGCGATCGCCCCGCCGACGGCGATCGAGGACCAAGGCCCCCGCCGCGAGCAGCGTCAATAGCAGGGCGCTGGCCGGCAACCAGGCGAAACTTGGGCTCGCCGGCGCATCCGTGGCGGCGGAGCTGTCGCCGGTCTCCAGGGGCGCGGAGGCGGACGATTCACGCCCCGCGTTCTTCGAGGCAGCTTCTCGGGCGCTGGGCGTGCTCTGGGCCACTTGCGATAAGGCCCGCTCGACGGGCGCACCCAACAACGAGTAGCCCACGTAGGACAGCCCGGCCACCATCGTGAGGATGGCCGCGTATTCGACGGCGGCCGATCCGCCGGCGCCGGCCGCGAACTTGCGACACGCACGGACGATCGCTGCCGTCTTCAACTCGCGCATGGTCTGCCTCGTTTCGCCTACGACGCCCTGCCCCCGCGCGTACATTCGCGCTCCGCGGACGGCGGACGGTACGTAAACATAGCGTAGGCTGGCGGCTCGGCGGCCTGGGCCTGAGGACAACTCCCGCCGCAAAATCCGCGAGTCCTACGGCTCGATCCGACGAGGAGGATTGCAGCGATCGTAGGGCGGACACTCTTGTCCGCCGACAAATAAGAGATGGCAGGGGCGGACAAGAGTGCCCGCCCTACGGCACCCTAATCGTTGTTGATGATCGTCGTGCTCGGCTTGCGGTCGCGGTAGTGCGGGCGGCGGTGAGCCCCGTCGATCGGCGCGTTGTGGAGGAACCGTCCGGAGAGCAGGCGATAGAACAAAAGCAGCGTGAACGCCCCCGCCGTGCCGACGCCGAAGCCCACCGGGCTAATCGGCGAGACCGTCTGCCCACGCGTCGCCAGCATCGTCACGCCGCAGCCAATGATGGTGCCGACGATCCCCAAGAGCAGCGTGACGATCGAGCCGCCGGGGTCGCGGCCGGGCATGATCGCCTTGGCGGCCAGACCGACCACGGTGCCGAAGCCGATCCACGTCAGCACGAGCTCAACCCAATAGCGCGCTTGCCCGGATAGCTCCAGCATCGAGATATCGAAGTTCTGCATGACGGCACCTGGGGCCAGATGGATGGTGTAGAGAACGACAACGGCCGCGGATGAGGCGGTAGAAACGTTATCGTCGTTTCGACCGGCAAAGTTGACGGCCGGATGCCGCTGGCGACGGGGGCAAGCTGGCGCTGCGACACTAGCCCGACGCGCAAGCGAGGGAGGACCAGCGAATTCCCTCGCTTGCGCGTCTTGCGCGTCGGGCTAGTGTGACGCCGGAACCGCCGGCCGCACGTGTTGCTCCAGCCAGGCATGGATCTCGGCGGCCACACGGTGCAGCGATTCGCGGGCCCAGTAGGCATGTCCCTCGTGCGGCAGCAGCACCAGCCTCGCGGTGGCCCCGTGCCCCTTGAGCGCCTGGTAGAAACGCTCGCTCTGCAAGGGATACGTGCCGGGATTCTCGTCGGCCTGGCCGTGAATCAAGAGCAGCGGCCGGCGAATCCGCGGCGCCTGCATGAACGGCGACATCCGCGCGTAGGCCTCCGGGGCTTCCCACAGCGTGCGCTCCTCCGACTGAAAGCCGAAGGGCGTCAGCGTGCGGTTGTAGGCGCCGCTCAGCGCGATGCCGGCCCGGAACAGCTCGCCGTGCGCCAGCAGATTGGCCACGGTGAACGCCCCGTAGGATTGGCCGCCGATGGCCAGGCGGCCGGGGTCCATCACGCCGCGGCGGACCACCTCATCCACGGCCGCTTGAGCGCCGGCCACGAGCTGCTCGAGGTAGGTGTCGTTCGGCTCGGCGTCCCCTTCGCCGACGATGGGCAGCGTCGGGCCGTCGAGGACGGCGTAGCCCTGCGTCAGCCACAACAGCGGCGACGACGGACCGACCTGCACGAACCGATGGGGCGAACGGTCCATGTGCCCGGCCGTCTCGGCGTTCTTGTACTCGCGGGGGTAAATCCACACCAGGCCCGGCAACGGGCCGTGCTCGGGGCGATATCCCTCGGGCAAATACAGCGTGGCCGTGCAGAGCACTCCGTCGGGCCGCCGGTAGCGGAGGACTTCCTTCTGCACCCGCCGCAACTGGGGCGTGGGGTGCGGGAAATCAGTGAGTGGCGTCAGGCTTCCCAGCGGCAGATCGAGCGCGTGGTAGTTCATCGGCTCGTCCACCGTCTCGCGGCCGACGAAGAGCCGCTCCTGCCGCAGATCGAGGAACGCCACCGGCCACTCGTAGAGTGGCGGCCGCGATTGCCACAGCCGCGTCGCGCGGCGCGACGGCAAGTGCAGCCGATCGAGAAACGGCCGGCTTCCCTCGGGCGTGGCCCCCGGGCCGACGAGGAAGATCGACTCGCCGTCGGCGCCTTTCTCGATTACGGCGCGGCCTTGCGCGTTCTGGCGATGCAGCGGCGAGCCGGGGTCGCCGTAGCGGTCTTCGGTTGAGCGGTCGAAGAGCAGCTCCGGCGGCCGGGCCGGATCGCCCGGACGAGCGATCCAGGCGCGGGCCCGCCGGGTCTTCCACCAGCCCTCGTGGACCAACGCCAGGTCGTCGTCGCACCAGTCGAGACCGTGATAGCGCATGCCGAGCGACAGCCACTCGCGCGGCTCTCCCTCGAACGGCGCGGCGAGCAGGTACAGCTTGTCGCGGACCTCGGCGGGCACCGCCGGATCGCCGCGGTCCTGAGCTTCCGCCCAGCAGAGCGTGGCCGCGGCGTCGCTCCGCCATTGAAACGCGCGCGGGCCGGGCCGCGCGGCGTCGTTGGCCACCGGAATCCCCTCGGCCAGCGGCAGCTCGGCCAGCGTCCGCAGCGGGCGACCGTCCGCGTGCCACACCTCGATTGCGCGGGGAAATCGCCGCAGGGTCACCACGTACGAGAACGGCCGATGGTAGGTCTCGACGAGCAGGTAGAGACCGTCGGGCGACGGATCGCAGCGGGCCACCATCCGCGGCCGGCCGAGCAGCGTCACCTCGCCGCCGAGCGTGACGCGGGCCAACTGAGCCGTCAGGTAATGCTCCAGCAGGGCTTCGTCGTGCGGGTTCTTCAGCAAGTCCTGGAACGTGCGGCCCGGCGCGGTTTGCCCGTGGTTCTCCTGCACGATCGGCTCGATCACCAGCGGCTCCGCGGGCGGGCCCGCGTCCTCGCGCACCAGCTCGCAATACAGCAACTGACCGTCGGGATGCCATTGCAGCGGCGAGCCGCCCGCCGCGTTCACCCGCAGATCGCCGGCACGCCACGCTTCCGCCGCCTCGAGATCGGCGAGCCACAGCTCGCAGCGGTCGTCTTGATAGACGACAAAGGCCAGGTGGCGCCCGTCGGGCGAACGATGGACCGGGCCGATCCGCACTCCCGCCGGCAGGCCGCCCACGGCTCTTCGCTGCCGCGTGGCAATCTCCATCACGGTGATGCCGGTGAAGTGGCCCGCTCGGCTCGGCGAGTGATTACGCGGGTTGATCCGCAGCCCGGCCAAGCGCAGCTCGGGCTGGGCCAGCTCGACGATCGACGGCAACCCGGCGGGCTCCAGCAGCAACAACCGACGCCGGTCGGTCGTCAAGGAGACGGTCGGATTCCGCGGGGCATCGATCAGATCGGCGATGATCTGAGGAGGGCGCATGCAAATCAGGGGTCAGGGATCAGGAGGCAGGGGGCAGGAGGCAGGAGTTGGAGACTCCCCTGCTTCGGACTCCTGCCCCCTGTCTCCTGACTCCTGTCCCCTGACTCCTGGTCGCTTACTCCATCAAATCATCCAGCGGCGCGCGCCACAACGGCAATTTCGGGAAGAGCACCGCCGCGATTCGGACCGCGACGCGTGACGAAGCGGTCATCCGGCCATGCTCCAGCGTGCGCTCGACGTCGATGGCGCCTAGAAGCAGCCGCGTGACGTCGGACCGGGTCAATCGCAGATGGGCACGGCTCGACCGGCCGGACGCGACCTTCACGCCACGGCGGGTGAGGGCGACGGAGAGCCGTGCGTCATCGGACACCAGGCCCAGCTCGCAGGGCCGCGGCAGCGCGGCGGCTTCCGCCCGCTGGTGAAGCTGGGGCGCAAGCCACTCCAAGGTGGCGAGCGGATCGGGCACCTTGGCCATCAGGCACTCGCAATCGGGCTCATCCAGCCCTTCGCGATGCCCGCCGACGGCGAGGAACCGCTCGGTCAGGGCGTGCCCCGGCGGGGCGAACAAGCCCAGGTGATGGCAGTTCATCTCGATGGCGTCGCCGCAGACCCGCTCCAGCAATTGCCGCGCGACTTCCGGCCGGCTGGGATCGGCCATCAGCTCCAGCACGTCGTTCCCCTTGGTGATCACGTAGGCGGAGAGGGTCGCGCCGTTGTCTTCGAGCTGTGAACGGCCGGGCCAATCGGTCGCCACGTAGATCTGATCGAAGGCGCGGCGGGCGATCAGCCAGCGCCACGTCTCTTCGCTGCGGGCGAACATGCCGGGCGACAAGTTGGCCTCGTACAACCGCACCAAGGCCGGCAGCTCGACGTGCCGCCACGGCCGGATGCAGGGCGGCGCGTGGTTCGCCACGCCCTCCCCCGACAGCCGCGCGAGCAGCGCCCGGGCGCCGGCCACGTAGCGGCTCACTCGTCCGCACAGCACCCAGCCGGCTCGGCCAAAGTATTGCGGAATGCGGGTGGTCAACACCCCCGCCCGCGATCCATCACCCCGCAGCCGGGCGTCGGCCGCCTCGAGCACGTGCCGGCCAATGCCGCGGCCGCGATACTCGGGCAGCGTCGCCAGCCACGACATGCCGGTGACCGGCGCCCGCTGGCTGCCCCAGAGCATGTCTCGCGAGCGCAGCAGCACGTGGCCGACGAGCCGGTCGCCGCGGCGGACCAGCAGGCGGTTGCACGGCTCGTAGAACGGGTCTTCCAGCGAGACGCTGAAGGCGTCCGGCGAGGGGGCGCGGAAGGCCCGCTGCAGCAGCTCGAAGACCGCGTGATGATCCGAGGCGGTCCCTACCACGACGCGTGGCGCGGCTTGCGGCACGGGCGGCACCGCGGCCGACGAGCAAGCTACGCCGTTCTGTCCAGGTGCACCGTGCCCAGGTGCGCCGTGCCCAGGTGCGCCGTGCCCAGATGCGCCGTGCCCAGATGCGCCGTGCCCAGATGCGCCTTCGGTATGCGGCACGAGCGAAGAGGAAGCTCGGCGGGTGGGAGGGACAGTGGCGCCATTGCCGCGAGAGCCGTGGGAAGCGACCGCGGAGCGTCTAGAAATCGTCGCGCGCATGCTGCTGAATCCCTTCAGTGCTGATACGTCGATCCGTGATGTCCCATAGGTTAAGAGGTGAGTGGGGGAAATTCCAGCAGCAAAATTCGCATTTTCTCCCAAGGATAGAAACAGAACGGATACTCGCGCGACCCCAGCACGCGCGCCGCGCGAAGCTGATGCTCGAGCGTTTGCCGCTGCGCGATGACTCGCTGCCTCTCGCCCTCGATCCAGGGCCGGAGCGCCTCGCTCAAGCGGCGCAGCTCCACGAAGCGCTGGCGCGGCGTGGGGTAGGCCTCCAGCCCGTCGGGCACGGTGGTTGTCTGTCCCACGGCCGGCTGGCGCGCAATCCAGGTTTGCTTGGCGGCGATCAGCTCGCGCAGCGTCTCGCGGTCACCCGGCGGCGCCTGTTCCACGTCGATGAACCGCTCCGGGCCAAATCGCAAGGCGCGGAGCTTGCGGTCGAGCAGCCGAAGGTCTTCCTCGGTGGCAGCCGGCCGCTCGACCGGTGGGGCAAGCGTCCTGCCTGTCGCACGGGCTGGAAACCCGTCCCACGACACCGGCAGATACAAGGTTCCCGACACCGTGAGGAAGGCCGGCGGCGCGAGACCGAGGAACCGCTCGATCAGCGCGTCGGTCAATTGGTCGTACTTCGCGCCGCCCAAGCCGTGGATGAACAGATCGCCCAGCGCCAGCCGCGCCCAAAGCGTCGTGGTCAGGGCACGCGTGCGGAGCTTGATGCCGCGGCGCGGCAGCGCGTGCAAGAGGCCAGCCGCGGCACTCCCATCTCCGTCGGTCGAGAGCGGCAGCCGCAGCTCGAAGCCGGCCCGGTCGCTGAGGTGAATCTCACTCCCCACTGCACGAGCGAACACGGCCCGCCGGCGCGGGTCATCGCTCCGCCAGATCCAAAACGGGGCTTCCAGCCAGCCCCCTTCGGCGGCCAGGTTCGGCACCGGATGGCTGGCGCTGCGGAGGCGATGGTTGCGGCGGTACTCGGCCAGCGAATCGTTGTAGACCTGCCACAGCCGCGGTAAGTGAGCCAGCAGATGCGCCACGAACCAGGCGAACGGCTCTGCCTCGCAGACGCGGCTGAACGGCAGCTCCAGCGTGTGATAGCCCCGCGACCCCTCGAGCTGATGGCGGCCTTGGGCCACGCAGAGGCCGAGTTGGCTCACCGCGTCGGCACGGCGCGTGACCAGCGGCCAATACTCCGCCAGCAACGAATCTCGCACGAGCGCGCCGAGGTGCTCACCCGCGCGCCGGCCGAAACTGCTTAACAGCTCGCGGTCCACGATCGAGCGTTCTTCATAGGCGACGGCGGCCGTGGGCGCATCGAGCGGCACGTGTTCGACGATCGGATCGGCCGGCGACCCGCCCGGCACGGCCACGGCCGCGCTCTTCACCGTGTCGCTGTCGATGAGCAGGTTGATCGGCACGGCGTCGTGAGCCGCACCCAGGTGCGACAGCACGAAGTTCTTCAGCCACACGCCGGGATGAAAGAGCTGCGGCTGATGTCCGGCGAGCAAGACCCGCGGACCTGCGGGCACGCGCACGTCGCGATACGTCCGGGTGTAGGCCAGCGCATCTCGGGTGAGGGCGGCGCGGGCGGCGGCGCTCAGCTCGCCCAGAGGGCGTCCCTGCACGTCGTAGTCGGCGTAAGGCGTCGCGGCCCGGCGCCGCTCGTGGGCGGAGAGCAAAGCGGCGACGTCGCCCAGCGGCGGCACGACAAGCGACCGGCCGTCCTCGCGGGGGGCCCTCAGCCGGTGATACTGCAGGGCCGCCACGGCGGTCATTCCGCGGCTTTCCCGCACAAAGGAGCTTTCGAAGGAGGCGCTTTCGAGGGCCCGGCTTTGGACGGCGCGGCTTTGGACGGCGCCGTCTGGCGCGGCCACTTCTTCACCGCCTCCCGGCTGCGTCGCAGCACGTCCTGGTAATACTGATACCGCCGCGCCGCGTCATCCAGCGAGCCGCCGAAGGAGCGTTTCTCTTCCAAGTAGATCAGCGGCACCGGCAATTCCTTGATCGACAGGCCCAGCGCCGCGGCCTGCACCCACAGCTCCAGCGGCATGCCGTAGCCCGGCTCGGTGATTTCCATCCGCGCCAGGGCCGCCACGCAATAGGCCTTGAACCCGCAGAAGGCGTCAGTCAGCCGCAGCCCCAGGAGCTGATTGAGCTCGGCCGTGATCTGCCGATTGATGCGCTGCCGCTCCGGCGGCGGCAGCGAGTCGCCGGCAAAACGCTCCAGGTAGCGGCTCCCCGACACGATATCGACATCCGCACAAGCCGCCACGAACTGCGGGATGCGCTGCGGCTGGTGCTGGCCGTCGCAATCGATCGTCACCAGGATGTCGTACTCTTCGTCGCGGGCGTACTGAAAGGCCGTCTGCAGGGCCGCGCCGTAGCCCAGGTTCCGCGCGTGCCGGACCACCGCGATGTCCTGGCGCGACTCCAGCAGCTCGGACGTGCCGTCCGTCGAGCCGTCATCGACCACGAGCACCGCCGGGCTGTGCCGGCGCACCTCGTCCAGCACCGCCATTACGTGCGATGCTTCGTTGTAGACCGGCAGCGCCGTGAGGAAACGTGCGGACATAGCGTTCCGTGACTGAAGGGACAACAGGGCGCCGTTGGCGCCGATTTGCCAACGTTCCGTCAGGACCAGGAGGGCGTGGCTTGCGGGGGTGAATCAATTCTAGATGCGCGAAGAGGCAAGTCAACGACCGCCTGCGCTGCCTCGCTGCCTGCGCGTGTCGGCGTGCCGCGGCTCAACCCAAATCCCCTGCATGGGCGCTGAACATCGAACGTCCAACGTCGAACGGTGCGATTGGGTATTCGATGTTCGATGTTGGATGTTCGATGTTGGATGTTCGATGTTGGACGTTCGGGGACTATGCTCGTTGCCGGCGGTCGCGGCAAGCGCCGGCAGCGAGGCGACTCATTGGCTCGCCGGCGGCGCGCTCGCGGGCGGTTTGCTCCCCGGCGTGATTACCCCGCAACTGATGACGTATTGCAGCGCCTGGTCCATCGTCAGGTTCAGCTTGACGAGCTTGCTCCGCGGCACCATGCAGGTGAACCCGTTGAAGGGGACCGGGGAGGTATCCATCAGGACCGAGACCACCGGCTCGCCGGAGGCCTCGCTGACGTCCCGCAAGCCTTCGCCCGTTACGTAGCCCAGCGTCCACATCTGCTCGCGGGGATACTCCACGGCCACCACTTCGCCGTCGCGCAGGTTGTGCCGTGCCAGCAGGAACGTGGTCACTTGCTGGGCCGACGAGTACACGTTGCGGATCAGCGGCACCTTGCGGATCATCCGCTCAAAACGGCCCCACACGAACTGCACCAGGCGTCGCGACAGCAGCTTGCCCAGGAAGTACATGGCGAGGATGAACAGCGCCACGATCGCCGGAATGACGACGTGCGGCCTCAAGATCACGTGCTCGACGTACTTCTGACACAGTTGCCAAGAGGTGAGCGACTCGACGTCTTGCGTTTCGTGCTGCTGCACGGTGGCGAAAACGTAGTCGGGCACGTAATGCCCATCGCTGGCGCGCTTATAGAACTGGCCATCTTTGTATTTCAAGTCGTCCGGCGCTTCTTCCGTCTCGTCCTCGGGGACGATCGACTGGGCGAGCCAGGTGGCGATGACCCAGTTCGCGCCGCTCTCCACCGGCAGGAAGACGTATTCCCGCAGCATCCCCAACAGCGCGAAGATCAGCACCACGGTCAGCAGCGGGGGTAGCAGACCGCCCAGCCCGCGAAACACCGCGGCCCGAAACGGACGCGGCGGCGGGGCCGTGGGGGCCAACGGGGCTTCCAAGGAGGTGGACATGCTGCTCGTGTTGTACCACCCGCGGGGACGGGGTGGCTAGCCGGAGGAGTGACGAGGTGAGGGGGTGAGGCGGCCTTCCCAAAAAGCGCGAGATCCGAAATCCGAAACAAATACCGAATGAGCAGACAGAGGACTTGAGATACATCAACGGCCGATCCCGTGAGCGCGCTAGCGCCGGGCATTCTCCGCCGTAACATCGCCGCCGCGTCGGCGCTTGGCATCTCAGCGGCCGTTCATTCACCGTGCGAACCCGAAAGGACAGCCCAATGCCATTCTCGTTGATGAACGCCATCCCCCTCGTCGCAGTCATCCTCTTGCTGATGACCTACCGGCCGCGCCAGAAGGGTGGGACGGCGGCGCTCAGGTGCCCCGACTGCCACGAGGCGCTGCCGCCGCTCCGCGAGCCCCACGGCATCCAGCAAATGCTCTGGGGCGGCTGGACATGCGGAAAATGCGGGGCCGAACTGGACCGCATGGCCCGCAAGATCGAGCGGTAGCCGATCGAGAGATCCAAGCGGAGGGCACGGGACTCGAACCCGCAACCCCTTGCGGGGCACCACATTTCCAGTGTGGCCGCTAGCCATTCGCTTACCCTCCTCACACCGTCAAATTCTAATCCGCCCGGCCGTCTTGGCAATCACAGTGCGGGGGAGGGTGACCGGTTCGGGAACTCGTTCTCGCTTAGGTAAGTGTCCAGTGGTCGGTGCGGAATGACGACGGCCAGTGGAACTGCGGGAGCCCGCCGGGCACGTGATGCGATGTTGGCGTAGCTGCGGCGTCAAAGGACTCAAGAGTCGAGGATTCGGCGCAGCTCGTCCTTCCAGTCGCGGCCGTGCTCTTGAGCCTGGTCCAAGACCTGGAAACGAAAGACGTGGTCCTTGAAGTCTTTGCCCAGCCGCTGCCAACTTACCTTCTTGCCGACCTGCTCAAAGTAGTTGGCGACGTCACGCTTGTAGGTCGTGTCGGGATTGCCTTCCAGGTGTTGGCCTTTGCTTTCGACCACGAGCACCTTGTGCACCGGTTTTTGGTCGGGCACAGTCTGCACGACGAAATTGGGCCGGATGCGATCGCGGCGGTAGCCTTGAATCGAGAAATGGTCCTTGCCAACGAGGTTGCGGTACCACCAAAGCACTTCCGGATGCTCGTCGATACAGACCGCCACAGCCCGCTCGTACTGGTTGGTGGACTCGTGTTCGACGTAATCGAACAGCGATTTGATGATCGGGCCGCCATCATCTCGCGAGAGCGGCTGCTTGGACTTGATCTGGATCGAACTGGGGATCTCGAATCGGCATTCGGCGCACTCCAAGTAGAACAGCAGCTTTCGCGTTTCGAACAATTCGACGAACGCCCGTTCGGTCTGTTGGTCTAGCTCATCGCGCAACCAACGCTCGATGTGGTCGCGCACCACGAACTTCACGAGAGCCAGCTTTTCCTTGAGATCCAACTCCATCTTGCACAATCGCTCGCATACGCGGTCCGCGACGGCGCGTAGTTGCTTATGGCTCAGGTAATCGAACGGCAGGCTTGCGGCCAGCCAAGCAAGCACCTGCTCATCAGTCTCCCACCAGTCCGCGTCGGTCTCATATTCGCGAGACATGCCCTGGCCGAGCGTGATGCGGTAGAAGCGGTCTTTGGCCTCTTTCATCGCCTCAGCCATTGGCCAATTGATCGTCGTGTATCGAAACGCGTTGATGTCTGCCGTACCGATCAAGTGCCGGTAATAATCCAGCGGTTCGTACTGCTTTCCATTCTTGACGCAGAAGTGCGGCAGATAAATCTTCCCTTCGAACGGCTTGGTGTACATCTCAAGAAACCGCTGGCAGATACGGACGTTGCGATCCTGCCGCTTGCGGCCGTCGGACGCATCGACGATGCTCGCGCCCAAGTCGCCCTCATAGCCCTCCTTCTCTAGCGCCTTCTTGACCTCGCTGGCGATCTCGCTGGCCCGCTTGTGCAGGCAGAAGACATAGCTTTCGTTCAAGTCGGCCACCGGCGTCCGCTCTTGATAAGGCTGCCGGAGGATTCGCCCGACTAACTGCGTCATGCTTTGGCCGCTGCCCGTGTTGTTGAGTGACACGAGAATGTAGGCGAAGGGGCAATCCCAGCCTTCCTGAAGCGCACTCTTCGTGATGATCCACTCCACCGGGCAACCGGGGTCGAGAAGGTCCAAATCCTCAATATCGTCGGTTTGCGCCGACTTAATGGCGATCGCGGCCCCGGGCACATTGAGGCGGTCGATCAGGTACTTCTTCACTTGCTCGCTGTGAATGAAGCCGGCGTCTTGCTGGTCTTTGCCCGTCCGTTCGACTTGGACAAGGATGATCGGCCGGATCAGCGGATTGCCGGCCTTGGCGGCCGCATGCGCCACCGCCTTTTGGGCCAGCGCTTCGCGCTTGTCGCGAGCCTGCGTGAGCACATCGCGCCACGACTTCTGCCCTGAGGTAGCGATGTTCAGCGGCAGCTTGATCATCTCCTCTTCGAGCAGTTCCACGCCGCCGACTCGCGAGACAATGTTCGCTCCGTGCCGCGGAGTCGCCGATAACTCGACGATCACCGAAGCATTGAAACCTTCAATCGTGCTTCGGGCCAGGTCGCTGGTCGCTTTGTGGCCCTCATCCAAGATTACGGCCGGCTTGCACAGCCGCACTAGGTTGCCTACCGACGTGGCGACGAGGTGACGGCCCGTCTCGGCGTCGTCCTCGATCATATCAAGGTTAGAAACCTGTTCCTTGATCGCCTTGTGGGCAGCCGGTTCGTTTTCCGGTGGGAAATGCTGGACGATGTTGCCGCCACTGTCCTTGAAGAACTTAAGCTGCTCTTTCGTCTCTCGATTGGTGCTCGCGAGCTGCACGACGAGGATGTTCAGACAGTCACGCAGCCGAACGGGCGACAATCGCGCGATCTCGTGCTTTTCCCAGATCTCGATCCGTCGCGAGAGCGCGTGTTCGAGCATTAGCCGGTACATGTCATGTCGGTCCCGCAGCCGGCGAAGCGTGTCGCGGTAAATCTGGCTGCTCGGCACTACCCACAGCACGAGTCCGGCGCCATTGCGGTCCTTGAGGATCGTACGATAGATGGAGCCCAGCGCCTGCGTGGCCAGCAGAGTCTTGCCGCCGCCGGTCGGCACTTTGATGCAGAAGTTGGGCAGGTCTTCACCGAGTCCGTTCTTGCGCTGGCTGTACGGCCCAAGGCGCAAGTCCTCCCACGCATCGAGCGCCGGACGCTTCTCGCCCGCCGCCTGGTGCTCGGCCACTTTGGCCAAGTAACGCTCGACCTCCTCGACCACGCGGCGTTGATATCGCTTCAGCTCCATCCCGCGCAGCTTCCTGTCATTTCAGGTTGAACGGCACGACCATTGGCCTGACCTTCTTGTTGTTCTCCGCCTCGTAACCGTTCACACCCCAAGGAGGAGTGAAGGCGTGGGTTTGCCTGCGAAGTGGGCGGTGACGGCGGCGGTCAGATAGGCGAAGACGGGACGACGTTGTTGTCGGCAGGTTTCGATG
>JBGQHD010000001.1:0-25275 GCA_041497795.1 Planctomycetia bacterium | reverse complement strand
GTGCGCGGCCTCTGCGCGGGCACCGCCGGCAAACCCTCGCCAGTGCCCGCCCTTTGCCTTACGGTCCGCGGCGCGTGCCACCGATACCTTTTTACACGCTGGCAGTCCTCGCGCTCCCTTGAGTGGGAGCGGCCTCCCGGGGACTGCATCGTCGAGCAGGCAGCCGCCGCACTTTGCTCCCGCCTAGCGCGGCTCCCTCCTGCCTGCCGCTCCTATTCCCGACCATCCCGTAGGAATCCTGGCATGCAACGTATGCGTTTCCTGGGGTTAGCTTGGAGTGTCGCGGCGTGTTGCTCCCTGACGGCAGCCGCTGCCCACACCCGCGTCGCCGACCGCCCCACGGTGGCGCTCTACCCACTGGACGGGTATTGCTGTCCTTACGGATTGGGCCAATGGCAGGGCCGTCCCCACCGCTCTGTGTATGGCGACTCTGTGTATGGCGATGCTATGAACGGCGATGCCGTGAACGGCGATTCCGTGCACCGCGATGGCGAGGATGCGTCGCCCAGAGCGGCAGCGCCGCGGCCCTTCGTCGTGGATGAGACGCGGTCGGCCGTGGGGACGCAGACTCCCCCACGTGACTTCTACGACGACGTCGACGGCAGCAACTTCGACCGCCCCCAACTCCGCGAGCCGCCCGCTGCCGCGACGGAGGATGCGGCGCAGGACGCAACCCCCAACGCAACGCCCAGCGCAGCGCCAAACGCGGCGGAGGACACGGCGCAGAACCACGCGGCGTGCCGCGGCGAGGAACCGTGCGAGACCGAGCCATTTTGCGAAATGCCGGCCGACGGGGACTCTCCGCTGCGCAGCCTCGAGGAATCGCTGGCCGATTGGCGGCATAGCGCCGGACAATTTGTCGTCCAGCATCTCAACGCCGAGAGCGACGGTCTGGACGAAACCGAGGCCGGCGAACTGGATTGGGCCGCCATCGCCAGCCAAATGGAGGGCCATGAGGCCGCCGGGAGCGTCAAGGGCGCGGCAGACGCCGCCGAGCGCACGGGCGACGGCAGTCGAGAGTCGAAGGACGAAGAGGACGCCGACGGCAAAGACGGCGACTGGTTCAGCCCTCGCCGCCGCGACCGGGACAGCGTGCCGCCGGTGCAACCCCCGCCAGCGGACGAGGACGATACGTATCACGGCCCCTACCATCGCTGGGAAGGCCGGCAAGAGGTCGAACCCGGCATCGTCGAACCCGGCGTCGTCGATCCTCAAGCCGTCGATCCTCAAACCGTCGATCGCTCTCACGATGAGTGCCGCGGCGATGGCTGCGACGTTCGCCCGAACTCGTGGGATGTGAACGACGAGCCGTGCCAGCCCGGTCGCCTGCGTCAATGGTGCGGCCACGTGTGGGGCGCGCTGCGCAGCGCGGCCCAGGATGTGTCACGTCGGCTCGGGCAGTTGTCGGAGGAAGTCCTGGCCGCGCCGACGACGCCCGGCGACCAGGAAGCGGGCCATGACGAAGCGGGCCATGACGAAACGGACAATGGCACGAAACCCCAAACCGAGGCGACCCGGCCGCCGCTGCCGGATTACTTCCTGCCCGCGTTTGGCTCTCCGTGGGATGGCGATCTCTAGACGAATCCCCTCGCTCCGTCGCTGGTTTTGAGGTCAAGACCGCGGTATTCACAGCCCTGACGGCCCTCCGGCCGCCAGGGCTTTCTTCGTTTGCCGGCCCCAGTCGGCAGCGAACATCCAACGTCCAACGTCCAACGTCCAACATCGAACAGGTCTTTGGTTCGACGTTTCGACGTTCGATGTTGGACGTTCGGTGTCCATTCCTTGTGTGGACGTTCGGTGTTCTTCCTTGTGTGGACTTGGACCACCTGCCATGGCGGACTGTCCACCCGCCGGGCGGTCCTGCCGGCTGTGCCGGAAAATCCCAAAATTTGGTTGGCAGGGATGGCGGCGGCTAAATACAATGAGCCGTGACTGTGGGCTGCGCGCGTTACGCCGTCCCGCGGTTAGGAACAAGAGCCCCCTCTTCGGAACAGATCTGCTGTAATGGGCGCAGCAACCACTCTGGGAGTTGGAACCATGTTCAGACCACGTCCTCTGGTGGTGGCTTCGTTGTCGGCGGCCGTCTTGACGATGGCCGTGGCGGCGAGTCTCCCCGGCGACGAGCGCGGCCAAGAGGCAGGCGCGCTTCCGCCAAAAACCACGGCGCCAAAAACGGTCGCGCTCAAGACCCCGCTGCTGAAAACCCCGCTGCTGAAAACCCCGCGGCTGGATCAATTCGACAAGTTCTTTGCACTCAGCGTCAAGCCCGACGCTGCCGCGTTGCCGCACAAGGCCGACGCGCACGACATCGTGGTGATCTTCGACACGTCGGCCAGCCAGAACGGCGAATTCCGCACGCGCGGCTTGGCCACGCTGCGGGCCTTCCTCGGCAAGCTGAACCCCGGCGACCGCGTCTGCCTGCTGGCGGCCGATACCTCCGTGGCCGCGATGACGGCCAACGAGGCGGCCGGAAAGACCCGCGCCACTTTCGTGGCCCCGGCGGGCAAGGGAATTGACGCGGCGCTCGAGAAGCTGGTTCAGCGCGTGCCGCTGGGCTCGACCGACATGCCGCTGGCCATGACCACCGCCGCGGCCGCGCTCCAGGGCCTGAAGAACCAGGCCGCCGCCAACCCGCGGGCCATCGTCTACATCGGCGACGGCATGAACATCGGCGGCTCGGTGGATGCCACGGAGATGAGGCAAGTCGTCGAGCTGCTGGTCAGCGAGCGGATCCCGGTCTCCAGCTACGCCGTCGGCCCCCGCGTCGCTGCCGGCCTGCTGGCCCGGTTCGCCAATCACACGGGCGGCGTGGTCGGCTTCGACAACGCCGACACGAAGCCGGGCGATCCGGCCGCCGGCGAGTCGTTGGCCGCCGCCGCGACCGAAGTTGTGGTGTGGCCCGAGAAGCTGCAGCTTCCCGAGGGCCTGAGCGAGGTCTATCCCAAGCGGACTCCGCCCCTGCGGGCCGATCGCGACACGATCCTGGTGGGCCAGGGCAAAGCCGTGGCCGCCATCCAAGTGCACCTCACCGGCACGGTGAGGGGCGCCAAGCAGGAGTTCTCGTGGACGATCACCCCCTCGGCGCCGACCGACGACAACGCCTACCTGGCCAAGGTCGTCGAAGCGGCCCAGAGGGATGACGGCGAATCGCTGGCCACGGTCGGATCGGCCGGCCTGATGGAAGTGCGCCGCTTGACGTTGTTCCAGGCCGAAGCGCTCCGCCAGCTCGCCGGCCAGGTCCGGCAGCTCGACCCACGTCTCGCTCAGCGGCTCGGCAAGCAGGCGGCCGAGATCGATCCGGATGTCGCCGGCGATCGGTTGCTGGTTTTCCAGCAGAACCCGGGGGGCAAGGCCCCGCCGGACGTCGTGGTGGACGTGCCGGGAGCCAAGCAGCCCGCCGATCAGGCGGACGGCTTGCTCGGCAAGGCGATCCAAGACAAGAAGATTCACGAAGAGCGGCTGCAGAGCCAGGTCGGCTTGGATCTCGACCGGGCCGGCAAGCTGATGACGTCGAACCCGCAGGGGGCGCTGGACAACCTGAAGCTCCTCAAGCAGAGCGTTCAAGGCGACACCATCATTTCGCCGGAATTGAAGGACGGCTTGGTGAGCCGGATCGAAGCGCAAATGACCCAGATTAGCCGGGTGCAGGCCTTGGCCGAGACCAAGAACCTGACCCATGCCGAGACTGCGGCGATTCAAGCGGAAAACCAGCGGATCAGCCGAGAGCTGGTGGACAGGGAAAAGCGCATCTCGCAGTGGATGGCGAAGTTCGATTCCTTGATGGATGAGAAGAAGTTCACCCAGGCCGAAAGCGTGGCCGACCTGGCCATGTCGGTGGCGCCGGGGAATCCGGAGATCGTCGCCGCGGGCATGAATGCCACCATGGGGCGGGCGATCGAGGATGGCATCTTCCTCCGCCGCGAGCGGATTCGCGGCGTGCTGCTCACCCTGCGGGAAGTGGAATACTCGCACATTCCCACGCCGGACGAGCCGCCCGTGGTCTTCCCGCCCAAAGAGTGGTGGGAAGCGATGACCAAGCGCCGCGAGGAATACAAGGCCGTGTCGCTGGCCAGCACGTCGGATGCCGAAAAGAAGATCATGGAGGAGCTGAAGAAGCCGACGCAGGTCGAGTTCAATGAAACTCCGCTGCGGGATGTCGTGAAGTATTTCACCGATGTCCACGGCATCAACATCGAAGTCAGCCAGAAAAAGCTGGAAGAGGCCAACGTCACGCTCGATACGCCCGTCACCAAGGTGCTCAAGAACGTGACCCTGAAGTCGGCCCTACGGCTGATTCTCAGCGATTTGGGCCTGTCCTACATCGTTCGCGACGAGGTGCTGCTGATCACCTCGAAGGAGGATGCGGACACCTTCCTGGTGACGAAGGTCTACCCGGTGGGCGACCTGGTGATGCCGATCCTGCCTCCGCAAAGTTTTGGCGGCGGCCAACAGGGCGGCTTCGGCCAACAGGGGGGGGGCGGCGGCCAAGGCGGCGGCTTTGGCGGCGGCCAAGGTGGCGGCGGCCAAGGTGGCGGCCAATTCGGCGGCGGCGGTGGTGGTGGCCAGGGCGGCGGCGGCGGCGGCGGATTCTTCAGCGTGCCGTCCAGCCCGCTCAAGGCCTACAACCCGCAGCGCGCTCCGATCAAGCTCGATTCGCCCAAGCGGGACGTGCGGCCCGCCGCTCCCGCGGCGGCGGCCCCGGCCAAGGCGGCCAAGCCGATCGACCTGAAGCCTCAGGCGGGCGAAGCCGTGGCCGAGGCCTGGAACCGGTACTTCGCCGGCCGCAAAGACGTGACGACCGACGAGATTCGCGCCACCCTCCGCGGTCTGCGCGAGGCCAAGCAGTACCAGGAGATTGTCTCGGTGATCCAGGCGGCCCTGCGCAACGGGCAGGCCCAGCCTTGGATGTACGAGGCCATGGCTTTGGCGATGTTCGCCGCCAACGACCCGCCGGAGGAGATCGAGCGGACCTTGATGTCGGCGGCAGATTTCGCGAACAATACCACCGACCTGATGTACCTCGGTCAATACATCTACCGCTCGACGTTCTACGCGGACCAGAAGGCGCGCCAGCGGTTCCAGGCCCGGGCGCTGAAGATCTTCCGCCAGGTCGCCCAGTTGGACCCCACGGCCGTCGATGCCTACGTGCACGGCCTGACCGTGGCCAAGACGCTGGACGACATGGCGGGCATCCGCTGGGCGACCGTCGGCCTGATGAGTCAGGCCTGGAGCAGCGAGGACCGCGCCGTGGCCGACTCGGCCTCGCGCATCGCCAAGGCGACGATCCAGAAGCTGCGCAGCGAGAAACGCCTCAAGGAAGCCCAGGAGTTTGAGGATGCCGTCACCGACGCGCTGCGGCGCGACGTGATGGTGATGGTGTCGTGGACCGGCGAGGCCGACATCGACCTCTTGGTCGAGGAGCCCGCCGGCACCTGGTGCACGGCGCAGAACCCCCGCACCACGTCGGGCGGAACGCTGCTCAGCAGCGATTTCCCGGGCGCGGACGAAAAGCTTCAGGGCCGCCAGACCGAGGCCTACGTTTGTCCGCTGGCCTTCAACGGCAAGTACCGCCTGGTGTTGCGGCGGGTGTTCGGCCGGCCCTCGGCCGACAAGGTCAAGGTCGAGATCGTCAAGCACTACAAGGCCCGCCGGCAGAACCTGGTCGAGCGGTCTCCCGAGTCGTCCGAGAATTGGATCGATATCAAGGACAAGGACGTGATGCTGGCCTTCGAGTTCGACGGGGGCCGTAGGGTTCGGGCGCTGAATGACGAGGAAATCGTCCACTCCGTGGAGCGGGCTCAGCAGACGCGCGACGAAATCCGTCGCCTGCTCTGGGAAGCCACCGACGGGGACTCCTACGCTCGAGCGATGGACGCGGCCAACCAGCGCGTGGCCATGGCCCCGCGCCCGGGCCGCAACCGGGCCGTGGGCTACCAGCCGGTGATCGTGATCATCCCGGAAGGGGCCCAGTTGTTCATTAGCGCCGTGATCTCGGGCGACCGCCGCTTCGTCCGTACCCAGGTGCGACCGCAGTTCTCGCAGATTTCCGAGGTGAACATCTTCAACTTCGCCACCGGCGCCGGCAGCCAGACCTTCAACGGCGGCGGCCAAGGCGGCGGTGGCAGCCAGGGCGGCTTTGGCGGTGGCGGGTTCTCCGGAGGAGGAGGTGGAGGAGGAGGAGGAGGAGGTGGTGGTGGCCAATTCTAGATCTTGGCCCAACCAAGTGTTGGTTTTACGCTTCTTCCCCAGCCTTCTCTGCGAAGGCTGGGGTTTTTTGTTGCGTAGGCGGCGCAGGGCACGCGAGCTGATTGATCGGCTTGTCACCTGCTTCTGTAGCCGAAGTCGCCAGACTTCGGAAGTAGCTGAACTCGGGCGAGTCCGGCTACGGCTTGCCGCCTCTCGATCCGAGCGAGACAGACTGCTAGCCGAGCCGCATCGAACGGAGCATTATCAACCGAGCATTATCGAGCCGAGCATTTCCCCCAGCAGCTCGATCGGGAGTCCCACGACGTTCGACTCGCTTCCCTCGAGGATATGAATCCATCCCAAGCGGTCCTGGTAGCCGAAGCCGCCGGCCTTCCCTTGCCAGCCGCCGCCGGCGAGGTAGTCGTCGATGTCGTGGTCGCTGAGGGGGTCCATCAGCAGCGTAGTGCGCGCCAGCCGCACGTCGGCCGCCCGGCCGTCGAGCGGGTAGAGACACAGGCCGCTGTAGACCTCGTGCGTGCGCCCGCTGAGCAGCCGCAGCATGGCCCGGGCGTCGGCCTCGTCCGTCGGCTTGCCCAGAATCTCGCCGTCGCACGCGGCCACCGTGTCGCAGGCCACGATCAGTTTGCCCCGGTCGCCCGCCGAGGCACGCTGCGCTACGTCGCGCGCCTTCTGTACTGCCAGGCGCAGCACGAGATCGGCCGCGGGTTCTCCCGGGTGGGCGGATCCTTCCGCTTCGGGCGAGGGCGGCCGGACGTCGAAAATGAACCCGGCTTCGGCGAGCAGCTCGCGCCGCCGAGGCGACGCGCTGGCCAAGATCAACTGCGGCTGCGAAGAGCTCCGCATCATGGAACGTCTGGCCTCAAATGATCCGGGACTGCGGGCTGCTCGCCGCTGGGTTAGGATAGTTACCCATGCTGTTCCGCGAGACCTCCCTTCCCATGTCCCACGGCGAAGCCTTGGACGTCCTGTACGAGGACAATCACCTGCTGGCGCTGGCCAAGCCGGCCGGCCTGGCGACCATGGGGCGGTTCCCGGGCGAGCCCACGCTGCTCGCCGCCGCCAAGGAGTATATCAAACGCAAGTACGCCAAGCCGGGCAACGTCTATCTGGGGGTCGTCAGCCGGCTGGATGCGGCCGTCAGCGGCGTGGTGCTGCTGGCCCGCACGTCGAAGGCGGCCGCCAGGCTGGCCGAGCGATTCCGCGAGCGAGAGGTCCGGAAAACCTACTGGGCGCTCGTCGAGGGGCGGCTGGAGCCGCAAGTCGGCCCGTGCCGCGACTGGCTCGTCAAGGACGAGGCCCGCCGCCGGGTCTGCGTTTGCCGCGCGGGCACGCCCGGGGCGCGCGAGGCCCATCTGTCGTACCGGCTGCTCGCGTCCGTCGGCGGCGACTCGCTGCTGGAGATCGACCTGGAGACCGGCCGCAAACATCAGATCCGGGTGCAGCTTGCCTCGCGGGGGCATCCCATTCTGGGCGACGCGAAGTACGGCAGCCGGAGTAAGTTCGCTCGGGGGATCGCCCTGCACGCCCGCCGCCTTGTGGTGCCGCATCCGGTGAGGCAGGGGGTGACGGTCGAATGCGAGGCGCCGCTGCCCGACTACTGGCCGAGAGTCGCCCTTCAGCACTCGTAGGTGGACGTCGCCGCTCGTAGTGCCGCCTCCACCAAAATGGCACTTGGTTGACTCTTAACCTTACCACCGCTGGGCTTGCCCCAGCGGAGCGATGACTGGCCAGCTACTCCGCGCCGCCCCGTCTTCTTTTCTTCTTCTCCCGCCGCCTCCGGCGGTGGGAAAAAGAATATCGGGTGGGGCCCGTGGTAGCTACCAGTCGTGGTTCCGCTGGGACAAGCCCAGCGGAGACCGCACCAAGACATCCCAGGTCAAGGCTTAGGCCTACCGAAGTACGATTCGGTTTCAGCCGCAGTTTGCGGTGCAGCGACGGCAACCCCGACGCGCCTGGCGTCCTACTTGCCGCTGCCGACGATCGGCCAGCGGGTGGTCACCGGCCGCACGTCCAGTCGAATGCCGGTGATGGTCCAGTCTTCGGCGCCCGATTTCGAGCTTGCCCAGGCGACGGTGCCCGGCGCGCGGGAGATGTGGAACTCGAACCCCAGCGTTGGCCCCGTCTTGGCGGCGCTGCCGTCGAAGGCCAAACCCAAAGCGTCGGGGGGCCGATTGTCCATCAGTCGCTTCATCACGTCGAACAAGGTGGAGTTGGCCAGGATGTCGTTGGCCACGATCGGCTCGTTCGTCGTGGGGTGAAAGGCCGGGCTGGCCGGGTCGATCGCTTGCTCGGCCAACTTGTCGGCGGCCGGGGTGACGCGCAGGGAAGCCAGATCCACGGAGTCGCCCCCGTCGAGGTAGCTCACCCGAGCGTCGGACACGTTGAAGCCGGCGAGCTTCGGGTCCTGCGTGGCCCGCGACAGGTCGATGAGCATGGCCCCCCGCTGGCCGACCACCTCGGCCTGGCCGCCGCGCACAACCACCGCCGTCTCTTCGTCGATACCCAGGCCGTAGCGGACGCCGAACTGCCGCATGATGACCAGCGCCCGCGCGATCCGCCCGCGGACCAGGAAGTGCTGATCGACGAACCAGTTGGCATCGAGGAAGCCGAAGCCCTCATCGACTTCCTTGCCCTTGGTGACGCCGTTGCGGAGCACCTGGAGCAGGTACTTGGCGTCGCGGCACATGACGTGGCTCATGACCGCCGCCCCGGCGCTGGTGCCGGCCACCACGCCGCCCCGGGCGTACACTCTGCCGACGGCGGTGAGCACCGGCGTGGGCTTGCCGTCGGCCGCGCGCAGGGCCGTCAGCAGCCGGGACTGCGAACCGCCGCAAAAGAAGACGCCGTGGGCCGCCTCGACCTGGGCGGCAAGCTGAGCGTCGTTCACGGCTTGATGGTAATCGACCGGCAGCTTGTCGATGGCCACCGGGACGAGGAAGCCCGCGGCCCCGTATTTCTCCAAGGCGTCGATGATCCGCTGGCCGGCCCGCTGCGGATCGCCCGAAGCCGTGGCGAAGACGGCGATCCTCGGCCGCAAATCCATCCCCCTCGCCGGCCGCACGGCGGCCACGGTCATCGGCGCGGTCTTGCCGCGGGCGTATTCGGTGGCGCTGCGGACGATGCGCGACCAGATGGCTTCGTTGTCGAAGCGGAGCGCTCCGCCAGCGATCACGAGGGTGCCCAGCGGCTGGGCGGCTTTGGCGGTGATGGTTGCGGCGGCACTCGTCGTCACGGCGCCGGCCGTCGCGGCGGGCACCTGACCGTCGGCAGGCGAAGCGACTGCGATCCAGCCGGTCAGCGTCAAGGTCAGCAAGGGCAGCGCTGCGCGGCCCGCCTGCGAGCAAAAAGGTCGTCGTAACCGTCCAGCTCGCATGGTTCGACTTCTCTTGGAGGGGAATCGCGTCCTGCGTGTGGCGAACCGTTCCGCCAGACAGCGGCCACTCACGTAGCGGCAAACATAACCAACAATTTATCGGAAGTGAACAAGTATTCCAACGTGTGCCGGAACTTCCCCCGACTGCCGCAGTTCCGGCAAGCCGCCCTGGAGTAACATGGAGCGGCTGTATCGGCCAAACGGCTTGAGAACACCTTCCGGGCAGGGTAAGTTGCGAGGACTTTTCCAGGAGTTTCCGACCGGTGTTAGCGAAGGCAACCCAGGAAGTGCTGCCCGCCTTCGTTTGCTTCGTTGCCTTCGTCGCCTTCTGTTCACAAAAAATGTCGTCTCGTGATCCGATGCTCGTCAGATCCGACCACTGGGAGTTCGCCATGACGTCTCGCCTTCCCCGATTCGCGGCTTTCCTAACGATTTTGGTCCTCGCGGCCGGGCCGGCTGTCGCCGCCGATCTGCCCGACCCGGCGAAGACCAAGCCGACGCAGCTTTTCACCGTCGATAACTACTGCGAGGGGGTCGTCTTCGACCACCACGGCAACGGCTACATTTCGCACGGCAAGGTGATCGTGAAGTTCGCCCTCGACGGCACCAACTCCGTCTGGGCGGAGACCGGCGCCCCAAACGGCCACAAGATCCTGGCCGACGGCACCCACTTGGTGTGCGACGCCGGCCGCCACGCCGTGCTGCACCTGTCGGCCGACGGTAAGCTGCTCGAGCCGGCCTCGAAGGAGTGCGACGGCAAGCCGCTCCGCGGGCCCAACGACTTGTGCCTGGATACGGCGAACGGCGGCTTCTACTTCACCGACCCGGGCGAGAGCGGCATCAAGGACCCCACCGGCACGGTTCACTACGTCGATAAATCCGGCAAGACGCACCTCGTGGACAGCGGCTACGCCTACTCCAACGGCATCGTTCTCACGCCCAACGGCAAGAAGCTGTACGTCGCCGAAAGCCAGCAGAACCGCGTCATGGTCTACGACGTCACGTCGCCCGGCAAAGTCGGCCAGAGCAAGGTCTTCGCCAACCTGCCGAAGAAAGACACGTCCACCGGCCAGATCGACAACCAGCCCGACGGCATGTGCCTGGACGCCGACGGCAACCTCTACGTGGCCCACTACGGCATGAAGCAAGTGCAGGTGCTCAACCCCCAGGGCGAGCTGATCGCCCGCTACGCCGGCGGCAACGTCACCACCAGCAACGTGGCCTTCGGCGGGCCGAAGATGGACCAGCTCTTCGTAACCGGTGGGTTGGGCAAGGAAGCCGGCAAGGGCGGGCTGTTCCGGCTGGATTTGGGCGTGAAGGGGCTGAGGATTCTGCCCGAAGCCGACAAATAGCCCGCAACGACACCGTCTGCGGGTCGCTCCACGTGGGCGGTTGGGGTCCACCCAGAACGGCGCGCCCTTGTTGGAACGCGGTTGCTCGGAGCCTGGACCGCGGTAAGAGGTGAAATCGCGTAACGAGTTTGACCGATATTCTGCTGGCGGTGTAATAATGCTGGTTCGTATTCCTGTTTCGTCCGTCCGCGAGGAGAAGTGACATGAAGACGTTGCTTTTGACGCTTACCGCCATGCTGCTGTGGGGCGGCGCGGGGCTGGCTGCCGACGCGAAGTCGGTCAAGGTGCTCATCATCACCGGCGACCATGGCCACAACTGGCGGGAAACGACGCCATTTCTGAAGAAGGCCCTGGAAAGAGCCGGCCACAAGGTCGAGGTGACCGAAACGCCCTCGGTAGATCTCGTCCCCGAAAAGCTGAAGACCTACGACGTGCTCCTGCTCAACTACAAGGATACGAAGAAGGGTGCGATGGATAACCCCAAGAGCGTGTGGACCGAAGACAACCAACGGGCGTTTGCCGACGCCATCCACGGCGGCGTGGGACTCGTGGTGTACCATCACGCATCGTCGGCCTTCACCAGCGGCTCCGGCTGGGATCAGGATTTCGAGAAGATCACCGCCGGTGGGTGGCGAAAGCAGGGAAACCACGGGAAGATGCACGTCTTCACGGTCGAGGTCCGCAAGGAGCACCCCATCACGCGAGGGCTGACGCAATTCGAGCACGGCCGGGATGAGCTGTACCAAAACTCGTTGGTCACGTCGGGCAGCGAAACTCTGGTGACCGCCCAGTCCGACAAGAGCAAGGACCCCAAGAACACCGGCAAGGACGAGCCGATGGTGTGGGTGAACCAATTCGGCAAGGGCCGAGTCGTGCAGAACGCGTTGGGCCACGATGCGGAAGCGATGAAGGGCGCCGGATTTCAGACGCTGCTCATCCGCTGCGTGGAGTGGGCCGCCACGGGAGACACCGCTTACCCGGTCTCGTCCGAACTGAAAAAGAAGTAGGACCGTGCAAGAGTCACCAATACTTCTCGAAGTGAATGTTCCCTGGCTCGTGGGGCTGATCGATGCGGAAACCGCGCCGCTCCAACAGCTCGATCATTCCGAGGGGTTGCGGATATCGCAGCCGCGAGTCGTGCGTGTGGCGCGGAACGCCGATCATGGCCGGACTGCCGCACAGGAACACGTGCGTCGATTCCGGCGCGAGTTGCAAACTGCCGTCGCGTTCCAGGTCGCCGGCGGCGACGTAGTCTTGAAGATAGCGCTTGCCCACATAACCGGGAGCTGCCGGGTTTGTGTTCTCCGCCTCCCGAGTGGTCAGCGGCAGATAGCGGTAGTTGGGAAACCGCTCTTCCAAGCGTCGATGGGCGGCGAGGTAGGCCAGGTCCTTTCGGTAGCGAACGCACGTCACGGAGACGATCCTTCCGCGATGACCGCCGACGAGCAGCTCGGAGAGCATGGCGTTGTGGGGGGCCTCGCCGGTTCCCGTGGCCACGAACACCACGTTTTGGTCTCGCCGCACCTGCCGCAGCGTGTACGAGCCGTGAATGTGGGGTCCGCAGAAGATGCCGTCGCCTGGTTGCAGGGCGAACAGCCGGGGCGTCAAGGCGGGCGGATGATTCGCCTCCGCGAAACGCACGAGTGCTATGTAGAACTCGAAGAACGCCAGTGCCGCCGCCCGCACAAGCTGGCCGTGCTCGTCGAGCATCGGGCAGGAGATCGAATAGGCCCGCTTGATCAATTTCCCATAGTCTGCGTCGGTCATGCCCTCGTCTTGCACGCCGCGCACGCGCGGTTCCCAATACCCGAGACCGAGCACCGTGTATTGCCCCGCCACGAACGGGGAAAGTCCGCGGTCCGGGCGAACGCGCAGCAGCAGCAGGTCGTCGTGACAGCGCGTGATCTCGGTTACGCGCGCGTTGTAGCTCGCGCGAAGATGATCGATGTCAGCCCGTCGCTGGACGCCAGCCTGCGCGGTAACGCTTGGTTGGGTCATGCAGATTCCTTGTGCCTCAGCTTCCTTGTGCCTCAGCAAATCCGCGGCAGCGGCGCGCCCAACGGATCGTCCAGCGGCTGTTCGCGTCCCAAGGCGCGCCGCACCGTGACGGCTGCCACGCCGCGCGGACGAACGTGGCCGATGAGTGCGGCGCCGGCGGCCCCGGGCACGGCCTTCAAGGCGCTCAGGGCCGCCTCGCCGGCGCCGGCTTCGACCGCCACCAGCATGGTTCCCTCGTTGGCCACGTGCAGAGGGTCGAGCCCCAACAACTCGCAAGCGCCACGGACCTCTGGCGGAACCGGTATGCTAGGCTCGAGCACGCTCAGCGTATGGCCGCAAGCGGCGGACCATTCGTGCAATACGGCCGCGACCCCGCCGCGGGTGGCGTCGCGCATGGCCCGCACCCGGCCCCCCAGGGCGCGGCGCAGCGATTCGACGGCCGGCAGCAAGGGAGCTGCGTCGCTCTTCGGCGGGTCCACGGCCAGATCTTCTCGCGCCGCCAATACGGCGATCCCATGCCGACCGATCGGGCCGCTGACGATCAGCTCGTCCCCCACTTGCAAGTGCGCTGGCCCCGGCGGAAAAGGTTCGATCAGTTCGCCGATTCCGGCCGTGTTGATGAACAGACCGTCGGCCGCGCCGCGAGGAACCACTTTGGTATCCCCGGCGACCACTTGCACCTCGGCCTGACGGGCGGCCCGCGCGACGCTTTGCAGCACGCAGCGGAGGACGGCCCGCGGCAGGCCCTCTTCGAGGATCAACGACAGCGTCAGCCAGCGCGGACGGGCCCCGTTGACCGCCAGGTCGTTGACCGTGCCGAAGACGGCCAGCGAACCGATGTCGCCGCCGGGGAAGAACAGCGGCGAAACCACAAAGCTGTCGGTCGTGAAGGCCAGGCGGCCCTCGATCCGCGGCAGCCGCGCCGCGTCGTCGAGGGCCGCGAGGTGCTCGTTTCCGAGCGCCGGTAGAATCAAGTCTCGCAACAGTTGGCGCGAGAGACGTCCGCCGTCTCCGTGAGCCAGCGTGATGCGGCCGTCGTGCGGCGGAATCGGTACAGGGCACGAGCGTTGCCAGGCCGGCAGAGACGCGGCGAGTAAAGTGTTTGACGGTTCCATGCGCACATCCAGCTCTCGAGGGACCCTCGATTTCATCCCGTGGGCACGAGCCGATAGCGGAAATAAGCGGCGCAGGCACCCTCCGAAGAAACCATCGGCGCTCCTAACGGCGAGTCCGGCGTGCAGCGCGTGCCGAAGCTCTCGCACTGCGGCGGTTTCATTCGCCCGGCCAGCACGTCCGCGCTGCGGCAGACGGCAGACTCAACGATGGGGAGCGGCTCCAAAGCAAAACGCCGCTGGGCATCAAACCGCTGCCAGGCTGGACGCAGTTCCAAGCCGCCTTGGGGGATCACGCCCAGCCCACGCCACGGCCGATCGCAGACCTGATAGATCTCCTCGACCAGGTCCCTGGCCTCGGGATTGCCCTCGCGCCGCACGCTGCGAGCGTACTGGTTTTCCACGCGCTGTTCGCCGCGTTCCAGTTGGCGGACGCAGGCCAGGATTCCCTCCAGCAGATCCAGCGGCTCAAAGCCAGTCACGACGACCGGCAGCCCGAAAGCTCCGACAAACGGCTCGTACGCCTCATAGCCCATGACCGTGCAGACATGGCCGGCGGCCAGAAAACCCTGGACCCGATTCTCCGGCGATCGAACGATCGCTTCCATCGCCGGCAACACGCGCACGTGAGCCACGAGCAAGCTGAAATTCTCGACGCCTTCGTGGGCGGCCTGCTTCACGGCCAACGCCGTCGCCGGGGCCGTGGTTTCAAAGCCCACGGCGAAGAACACGACCTGCTCGCTGGGATGGCGCTGCGCCCAGGCCAGCGCGTCCAACGGCGAATACACCGCCCGCACGCGGCCGCCTTCCGTCTGCACGTCCAGCAAGGTTCGCCGGCTGCCCGGTACTCGCAACATGTCGCCGAAACTGGCCAGCACGACGTCGCCGCGGAGGGCCAACTGTTGGGCCAGGTCCACGGCCTCCAGCGGCGTCACGCACACCGGGCAACCGGGTCCGTGGATCAACTCGATCGCGTCCTCCAGATCGACTTCGATTCCGTATCGAAGCAGGCTGTGCGTTTGCCCGCCGCAGACCTCCATCAGCGTCCACGGGCGGGTCGCCTGGCGGCGGATTTCCGCCAACAGACGGCGTGCAGCGACAGGGTCGCGATATTCGTCCAGGTATTTCATGCCCACGCTACCGCGGCCAGGATGTAGTTCGTGAATCCGACGTGCTCGATGTCGCTAAGGCCGAGCACGCGTCGCCCGCTCATCGGCGTCAGTCGCTGAATTTGGCAGCCAGCCGTCATGGTCCTTGAGCTCCGCCAACGTCTCGAAGACGCGTTGTGCTTCCCGTGAGTCGATGCGGCTGATGGCGATCCCGGCGTGGACGATCACGTAGTCTCCCTCGTCGGCTTCCGGCACGCAGGCCATGTGACAGATCCGCCGCAGTCCGTCGAACTCGACTTCCGCTTGCGCGAACGGGCCTTCCCGCCCGAGCCAACGAACAACTTTGCCGGGAATGCCAAGGCACACGTTTCAGTTCTCCGCGCTAACGGCCGATGCGTCTCGTTGCGATCGCGCCCCTGCCACGGCGAGCTGCCCCGCCGCCAGGCCGCCATCGTTGACGGGAATCAGCCCCGGCAGGCCGAGCGGTTGACCCGAGCCGCCGAGTTCTTCCGCCAAGAGTTCCACGAGTACGCGATTTTGGAACACGCCGCCGCCCAACACGACCGGCAAGGGCGCGTAGGCACGGCACAGTGATCCAATGGCCCGCGCCAATCCCCGATGAAACCGCATGGCCATGATCCCGGGGGCAACGCCTTCCGCCCGCTCGCGCAGCACGGCAGCAATCATCTCCCGCCAATCCAATTCGCCGGATGGCTCGCCGCGCACCGGGATGAAGTAACTTCCGGCCTCATCCCGCTGGCAGACGGCCTCCAACATCATGGCTGCCTGCCCTTCGAATTGGCAATGGCTCACGCCGAGGGCCAGCGCGGCGACGCCGTCGAACAGTCGCCCGGCACTCGAGGTGATAGGCGAAAAACGGTGCGAATGGATGACCCGGAGCAATCGGGAGCAGTCACCGTCTCGGTCGTCGTTGCCGAGAGGAAAATCGAGGCGAGACGCCTCTTCGGCGCCTGCCGCCTGCTCGACTAAGGCCACGCCCACGCGCCACGGCTCGCGCACGGCCCGCTCGCCGCCGGGCAGGCGGAACCGACGCAGGTGGGCGACACGGCTGAAACCTGCCGCGGTCGCCCGCAGGAACTCGCCGCCCCAGATCGTGCCGTCGGGGCCGTAGCCGGTCCCATCGAAGGCGACGCCCAGGACCTCGCGGCCCAGCCAGCCGTGCTCCAGCATTCCCGCTGCGATGTGCGCGTGATGATGTTGGACCGGCTCGACCGTTCCGGGCTGGCTGAGTGCCCACTGCCTCGAGAAGTAGTCCGGGTGCTCGTCCACGGCCCACCGGCCGGGTCGTACGCCGTACAACTGGGCCAGCGCTGCGATTTGTTCCAATAGCCTGTCGCGACTGGCGAGCGTATCCAGGTCGCCAAGGTGCGGGCCGAGCACGGCCTGAGCGCCGTTGGCCAGGGCCAGGGCCGCTTTCTGGTGCCCGCCTAGTGCCAACATGGGGTGCCGGGCGTCCAGGGCCAGCGGCAGCGGGGCGTATCCGCGGGCGAGGCGAATGGTCGTCGCGCGGCCGGCCATGACGCGGACCACACTGTCGTCGATCGGCCGCCGGATGGGCCGGTCGTGTTCCAGCCAGAGGTCGGCCACGTCGCGCAACTGGCGAATCGCCTCTTCGTGCCGATAAGCAAGCGGTTCACCCTCCAGGTTGCCGCTGGTGACCACGAGCGGACAACGGCATTCTCGCAGCAGCAGCCAATGCAACGGCGTCGTCGGCAGCATCACGCCCACGGTGTCCAGACCGGGATGAATTGCCCGGGCCAGCGAAGAGCCATCGCGCGCCCGTGCAACGACGATCGGACCCGCGGCGCTCGTCAGCAGCTCTTGCTCCGACGTGTCGAGCCAAACCAGTTTGCGAGCCTCTTCGAGCGATGCCACCATGACGGCCAGCGGCTTGCCGTGGCGCCCCTTGCGCTGACGGAGACGTTCGACCGCAGCCTGCGACGAAGCGTCGACCACGAACTGGTAACCTCCCAGGCCCCGCGCGGCCACGATCTGTCCACGCTGGATCGCGCCGACGGCCGCTTGAATCGCCTGATCGGCCGAAGCGACGCTGTTGCCGGAGCGGTCGCGGCACCACAACTGCGGCCCGCAGAGAGGACAGGCGGTCGTCTGCGCGTGGAAGCGGCGGTCGGCGGATGACTCGTATTCGTCCCGGCACGCTGGGCACAGGGCAAACTCGGCCATGCCGGTTTGCGCTCGCTCGTAGGGCATGGCGTCGATAATCGAATAGCGCGGCCCGCAGTCGGCGCAGCTTGTCAGCGCGTAGCCGGCCCGGCGGTCGTCGAGGGCTTCCGTGTCGGCCAGGCACGCGGAGCACACGACCTGGTCCGTTGGCACACGCGCGGCGAGCGCTCCGGCGCCGGCGCCGCTGGCAATCGCGAAACCAGCCATGCCCTGCGGCGGCAAGTCTTGCGTTTCCAGTTGTTCAACCTGGGCGGTAGGCGGTAGGTGATCTCTCAAGCCCGCCACGAAGCAATCCACTGCGCTCTCCGACCCTTCCACATGAATTTGCACGCCGCGCTGCGTGTTGCTGATCCTGCCGGCCAGGTGCAGCTCGTGCGCCCAGCGAGCCACCGCGGGGCGCAGGCCGATCCCTTGCACACGCCCAACCAGCGTGATGCACAAAGCACGCAACGTCACGTGTTGTTCAATGACGGTAGGCATCAGTGGGAGATTGGGCGAGGAGGCCTTCGCGTTGGCCGATCAGGTACTCGCACCAGCGATCCAGTCCGCGACCGTCGAGAGCACAGACGGCCAGCAACTCGAGCGCCGGTTGGATGCGCCGCGCATCCGCAGTCGCGGCAGCGACGGAAAACGGCACGTACGGCAGCAGGTCGAGCTTGGTGATGACCAGCGCGTGGCTGGTGCGGAACATCTTCGGATATTTGCCGGGCTTGTCGTCCCCTTCGGTCGTGCTCAACAGCAGCACGCGCAGGTGCTCGGCCAGATCGTGCGAGGCGGGGCAGACCAGATTGCCCACGTTCTCGATGAACAGAAAATCGACCTGCGGGTCGCCCAGCGCCGCCAAGCCGCGCAGCACGAGCGGCAGCTCCAAGTGGCAGGCGCCGCCGGTGGTGAGTTGCGCCACGGGCACGAGCGGTGCCAGCCGCTGTGCGTCGCGGTCGGTCTCCAAATCGCCGACCAGCACGGCCATGCTGTGTCGAGGCAGGAGGCGCCGCGCGGTAGCTTCGAGCAGCGTGGTCTTGCCGGCGCCGGGCGAAGACACCAGGTTCACGACCAGCGTGCCTCGCCGCGCAAAGCGTTCCCTTTCCGCGGCCGCCGTCGCGCGCGCTTCGGCTAGCACGTCTCGGCGAACCGAGATGACCTGGTTTGTCATGGCATCACACGTCGGCCGTCTCGGGGCAGGGGCAGGAGTCGGCGGAATCAACGGTCAGGCTGACAAGCTGGAATTCGTCGCCGCGAACGACGCGCACGTCGTCATGGCCACAGTGGGCGCAGCGAAATCGAAAATCGAGGACTTCGCTCTCCAGGCCGCAGCGCGAACAGAGGGCTTCCAGCGGAACTTCCTCAATCATGAGCCGCGCGGCGGCGGCTGAAGTGCCCGCCTTCAGCCGCTCAAAAGCTGCCGCCACGAGCAGGGGTTCGACGCCCGACAGCGGACCGACCTGGACGTGGACTTCCGTGACGGCCGACGCAGAGTGGTCAGCACGAACGCGGTCCACCTGGCGCAGCAACGCGGCGACTAGCGAGGTCTCATGCATGTTGGGCGATCAAGGAGGGGCCATCCTGACGTGTAAGTTCGTGCTGCATCGCGGCCACGACCACGGGCACCGCGGCAGCCACTTGTGCGGACAGAGGCGCGCCAGGGACAACCGAATCCACTTCGACCGTCCAAATGGCGATGCGCGAAGGGAGCAGGCCCATCCGGTCGGCAAGCAGGAGGACTTCCCCCAAGCCAAACTGATGCGTCCCGCTCCATCGCAGCCCATCCGACGGAGGCGCGTCGGGCCACGACCAGCCGCGCACGCAGCCAACCGGGCCGGAGCCGCGGCAGCCGTCGCAAAGGATCAGCGAGTCCGCGGGCAGCCAGTCGAGCAGGTCGGCCGGCGCCCGGGCCAGTCGCACGGAAACCTCAGCCGGCCCGTGGCGCGCAAGCTCTTCCGCGACGCGCCAGCCGACCTGGTCGTCGCCGTGATGAGAGCCGATGCCTACGGCGAGCCGCGTTGATGTCATTCTCGGTCTCTCGTCATCGTGCTGGTCATCGTGCTTGTCATCGTGCTCGTGCTGGTGCTCTTAATCGTGCTCTAATGGACGCTCTTATCGCGCACGTTTAAGAGCACGAGCACGACGAGGACTGTGCCTTGATTGTCATGTCCCTCGCTCGATCGCGACCTTCAAAAAGTGTGTGGAGCAACTGATGCACGGATCGTAGCTACGCACCAAGTTCTCGCATTGCCGGGCGGTGTGGGCCTCGTCGTCGGACAGCACGCGGGCCACCCAGCGGCGCAAATCGGCCTCGATCTGCGCCTGGTTTTGCGAGGTGGGGGGCACGATCTGGGCCTCGCGAACCTTGCCCTGGCCGTCCACGACGTACCGATGATAAAGCGTGCCCCGTGGGGCCTCGGTTGCGGCGGCGCCTTCGCCCGCGCGGTATTCGTACGCCACGCGCGGCGGGCGGGACGGCCGATAGTTTCGCAGGATGTCCAGCGATTCCTCGTAGGCGTGCACGACCTCCAGACCGCGGGCCACGATGCTTTTGAACGGGTTGGCACAGGGCCAGTCGATGCTCACCTCGTCGGCCAGCCGGCGCGCGGTGGGCGAGAGCCGCTCCAAGTTCAGATTCACGCGCGACAGTGGCCCCACGAGGTACGGCTTGCCGGTTGCTTTGCGAAGCGAATGCAGGGCGGTGGAATGGGGAACGTGCCGCTCTTCAAATGCCGCGGCAAATTGATCGGCCGAGAACGCCTCGCCGCTGCTGGTGGTGATCGGCCCCTCGTTCATGGGGTACTCATCGGGATGTGCCAGGGCGACGAACTCGTACTGCCCGTCAAAGTCGGGAAAGTCGAGCCCCGCCACCCACCGCGTTGCTTCCACGGCCGCTTGCAGGCCCCACTCGAAGTCGGGAATCAGCCGCTGGATTTCCTCTCGTCGCGGGCAGCGGTAGAAGCCGCCGACGGCGACGTTGATCGGGTGGATCGCCCGGCCGCCGAGCATTTCCAACAACTGGTTGCCGTGCTTCTTCAGCCGCAGCGCGCGGTGGACCTCGGTGGGGTGCTTTTCGGCCATCTGCAATCCGCTGTCGTAGCCGAGGAAGTCCGGCGCGTGCAGCAGGAACATGTGCAGCACGTGGCTTTCGATCCATTCGCCGCAGTACAGCAACCGCCGCAGCCGGCGAATCTCCGGCGTGATGACAACGCCCAACGCTCGCTCCAGGGCGTGCACGGAGCTCATCTGGTAGGCCACCGGGCAGATGCCGCAGATGCGGGCGGTGATGTCGGGCACGTCTTCCAGCGGCCGGCCGCGCAGAAAGGCCTCGAACAGCCGCGGCGGCTCGTAAATCTCGAGACGTACCTCGTCGATGGTTTCGCCACTCAGGCGGATGTGCAGACCCCCTTCGCCCTCCACGCGAGTCAGCGCGGCAACCTTGATCGTCCGTGGCGCGGGCATGGTGGGCGTCCGCTGTGAGTGTGGCGTAGCTGAACTCGCCAGAGTTCAGCGTCCGAGGTTCAGTCTCCCCGAAGTCTGGCGACTTCGGCTACGGATTCCAGCCGATCGCTCTCGTTGCGAAATTCGGGCGCATAGCCGTTGAAGCCGCGGAGGCTTTGCACGACGCGATCCCGCGGCATGCCGTCCGCTTGAAAGCGGTTCGTCAGGCTCACCAGGTTCGGCTCCGCCGCCGGCCCGTAACAGCCGTAGCAGCCGCGGTCGTAGGCGGGGCAGATCGCCCCGCAACCAAAGTGCGTCACCGGACCCAGGCATGGCGTCCCGTGCGCGACCATCACGCACACCGTGCCGCGGCGCTTGCAGTCCAGGCAGACGCTGTGCGCCGGCGTGCGCGGCCTGCGACCGGCCAAAATCGCGGCAATGACTTCGATTAACTGATACTGGTTGATGGGGCAGCCGCGAAGCTCGAAATCGACCGGCACGTGCTGGGAGATCGGCGTCGAAGTCTCCAGCACGCGAATGTACTCAGGCGAGGCGTAGACGGCCTTCATGAACTCCTCGACGTTGGCCCAGTTCCGCAGGGCCTGAATGCCGCCAGCCGTGGCGCAGGCGCCGATCGTGATCAGGAACTTGCTCTTGCGGCGGACTTCCTGGATTCGCTCCGCGTCGTCCGGTGTGGTGATCGAGCCTTCGACCAGGGCGACGTCGTACGGCCCAACGTCGATGCGGCTGCTGGCTTCGAGAAAGTAGGCAATGTCCAACGCCCCGGCCACCGCCAACAGTTGGTCCTCCGCGTCCAGCAGCGACAACTGGCAGCCGTCGCAAGAGGCAAACTTGAACACGCCGAGCTTGGGCTTGCGAGTGGGTTGGGACATGTTCTGTTAAACGCGGCCTGGCGGCCAGTAGGTTCCGCCTGCCGGGCGGAACAAGAAGCGCCGCAAGACAAGACGTTTGTGCCGCCCGGCAGGCGGCACCTACAACGCCTCCACGTTGAGAAACGGCGCAAGGCGATCATAGCGGAACACCGGGCCGTCCTTGCAGATGAACTCCGGACCCAACTGGCAGTGGCCGCACAGCCCCACGGCACAGTGCATATTGCGTTCCAGACTGACCCAGATCTGACCGGGCGTCATGCCGCGCTGCCGGGCGGCTTTGACGGTGAACCGCATCATCACTTCCGGCCCGCAGGCCAGCAGGATGGCGCTCGCCGGGTCGAAGTCGCGCAGGCGTTCCAAGAGCAGCGGCACGACGCCCACGTTGCCGTCCCAGCCGGGCGCCGCGCGGTCCACGGTGGTCTGAATGCGCAGCCCGCGGCTGGTCCAATCGTCGAATTCCCGCGTGTACAACAGCGTGTTGGGGGATCGAGCGCCGTACAAGAGGTGCAGCCGGCCGTAGCGGCCCGGCTCGTGCAGGAGCTGATAGACGGCCGGACGCAAGGGGGCCAGACCGATGCCGCCTGCGACCAGCACCACGTCGCGGCCTTGGCAATCGTCCATCGGCCAGCAGGTGCCAAAGGGGCCGCGCAGACCCAGCGTCTCGCCCGCTCGCAACCGGGCCAGCGTGCGCGTGACGTTGCCCGCCTCGCGCACCGTGTGCGCCCAGCTTTGCTCGGCCCGCGGGTCTTCGCTCAGTGAAATCGGAATCTCGCCCGCCCCGGGCAGGTACAGCATGTTGAATTGCCCCGGCGCGAAGCGGTAGCGCTCCGCGGCGGCCTGATCCTGGAACGTGAGGTGATAGGTGGCCACGCCGTCGATTTCCGCCGTGATTTCGCGGATGGCCACCGTTTGGGCCAGCCAGGGATGGGCGGCCGGCTGGGCGGCGCACGCGGCGGCAGTCATGTGGCCTCCCCGCGGGCCACGCGGCCCGGCTGCTCGACAACAGCCGGGCTGCTGCGGATTGCGGCCACTTCTTCCGTCAGGTCGATGCCCACGGGGCACCAGGTGATGCACCGCCCGCAGCCCACGCAACCGGAGGTGTCGAACTGGTCGATCCACGAAGCCAGCTTGTGCGTCAGCCACTGGCGATAGCGCGAGCGGATGCTGTTGCGGACGTTGCCGCCGTTCATGTAGCTGAAGTCCACGTTGAAGCACGAGTCCCAGCGGCGGCGGCGCTCGACGTGGTCGCCGGTCAGGTCGCTCACTTCCTCCACCGAGCTGCAAAAGCACGTGGGGCAGACCATCGTGCAGTTGGTGCACGAGAGGCAGCGCGTCGCCACTTCGTCCCAGCGCGGGTGTTCGAGGTTCGTCAACAGCAAGTCGCGGATGCCCTCGGTATTCATGTGCCGCTGGATTTGATCGACGGCACGCTGGCGGGCGGTGGCGGCCTCTTGCTGCTGCGCGATGGTGGCGGGCTGCGTCGGCAAGGCCGCGACGACGTCGCCGCCTTGGGCCGTGGCCACTTCGACCAAGAATCCCGTGGGCAGCTCGGTCAATGCCACGTCGAACCCGGCCGTGCAGCGCGGTCCCGTGCCCATCGACGTGCAGAAGCACGTGGACGCGGCCTGCGTGCAGTTGGCGGCGATGATGAACGCCTGCGAGCGGCGGCGTTGATAGATCGGATCGACGTACGGCCCCGTCAAGAACACGCGGTCCTGCACCGCCAGGGCGGCCAGGTCGCAGGCCCGCACGCCGAGGAAGGCGAACTTGGGCGCGGTGTCCTCCGCCTCGGCGAACTTCCAGCCGGAGGCCGTGCGCTCGGCCGCGGCCAGTTTCGCCTCGGGCGGAAAGAGGTAGCGTTTCCAGGAATGCGGGCCGACCACGTAGCCGAACAGCGCCTCGTCGTCGCGGCGGGCCAAGCGATACTTGCCCGGCTCCTGCGAGTCGGTCCATCCCTTGGGCAGATCGTCCACGGAGGCGATGCGGTCGTAGACGATGGCCTGCTGGTCGATCGTCGGTCCGATGATTTCGTAGCCGCGGGTCGTCAATTCACGAAACAGGGCCGGCAATTCGTGCTTGGGCAGGAAGAGCCTGGAGCCGACAGTTTCCTGACGGTCCTGGCCGATCGTGGCGTTGTCCGTTCCGCCGCTCATGCGGTAGCTCCCTCAGGCTGAAACGTCGGGTTGGATGGCCGGCGGCGTGTCAGCGAACAGGTCCAAGAGCTGTAGCCGCGTGGCCAGCAGCCGCCGCGACAGGGCCGTGGCCATCGTCCGCATCAGATGATAGCCGAACTCGTGATCCTGCTCGCACATCTCCCGCAACTTCGCGCCGGAAGCCACGACGGCCTGCACGTCGTCCAGCGTTACGGCCGTGGCGGTCATCTCCCCTTCGCCGAGGAGCGCCGACCAGGCCGCCATCTCGCCCGGCCCCAGCGTCAGGATGGCCAGCTTGCCGCGGCCGGGCACGTTCATTTCGAGCATCACCCGGCCCGCGCGGAGAAGAAACAGATCGCCGTTTTGTGAGCCTTCCCGGAAGAGGACCGTGCCGCGCGGGTATTGCTTCAGCGACGAGACTTCGACCAGGCGCTGCAACGTCGGATCGTGCAGCTCGGCGGTGAATTGCAGCTCACCCAGGATGGCGCGCAGTTCCGTGGTTTGCATCGATGCCGTCCGTTAAGGCCTACGGTGCGCGCTCGAGCCCCGGTTTGGCGACCGGCGGGAGCTCGTCGCGCTGCCGAAACGTGGAGCCTGTTTCCTGTGCCTGCCGGAACGTTCTCTCTTCCGAGCCAGGCTCCCAGAGGTTAAATCGCCGTGAGAGCGATTGCACGTCGAAGGGAAATCGAAACTCACCCTCGGGCGGTTTGGCCGTGGTGCGGAGCGGCACGCTCGGGGGACCGTCGCTGGAGCTGACAGCCGGCGGCGGGTAGTACGTGGCATACGAAGCGGGCGATCGCGATTGAAGCCCGAACGATAGCACGGGGTCGCGCCACTGGAGCACCACCTTCTCGCCCTCGCCGAGGCGCGACAGCGCCTGCCGCACCTCTTCGGGCAGCGGCAGCAGCGGCCCCTTCTGGCAGGCCTCGCGGATCAGCCGCTCGTCGTTCCACTCCTTGCGCAAGGCGAAGAAGCTGCTGGCGCCGGGCCGCGATCGCGTGGCGGGGACATCCAGCAAGAAATGGAACTGTCCGGAGGATTGGTACAGCACGAGCACAGGAGTCACGTCCTCGCTCTTGCGATACGACGAGCCTTGGGTCGCCTCCCAGGCGATCTCGATCAGCTCCTTGGCGTGCTTGGGCGCCAGGGCCACCTTGGCGTCGAAGGCCGTGTCGTAATAGAGACGCAGATACTGCAAGAAATCCAGGTCCATTTCTCCCGGCGCCCCGGCGTGGCGCAGGGCCTGACGGCAGAGTCGCAGCAACTGGTCGGCGTGATTGGCCGTTTCAAACCGATCCAGGTCAAACCGGTCGCGGTGCTGGAGCAGCAGCCGGTGGGCGAACATCAGCCGCTCCATCTCATCCCGATCGAAGGTCGCATCCGAGTCTTTTTGAAGCTGCCGCAGCAGATCGCGCAGACCGGCAGCGACCTTTCCGGCGGCGGGAGTTGT